>CAJUES010000001.1 GCA_910585765.1 uncultured Lachnospiraceae bacterium
AGCTACGCCGTTTCCCGGAAACATTTCTAATACTGTCTTATGAGTGCTGCCCTAATGGGCATTTTTTATGTGCAGTCCCGTGCGGAGGAAATATCACTCGACATCCTCCTCGGGAAAGGGGGCTGCGGCTGCTTTCTCATCGACAGGGGTCCATGCGTTTCCGAACGGGATATCGCGGAACAGCGCCGCGAGACCTGTGATCTGTTTCAGGCGCAGGATCTCATCCCGCTCCATGCCGAGGTGTTTGGATATCCACGCGTCGGAGCGCCCCAGCTCGTGGAGCTCCCTGATGATGTTGCTCATCAGGTCCACGCTGTGGGAACCGCGCGCACGGTTGTGGCGGATCGTGCTCGCCATGCGGTGGTCGAGCGGCTTGTTGATGACGGAGACGGGCAGCATACCGTTCTCCCGCTCGTAGATGTCCGGGTAGTCGAGCATGATGCGGTAGCGGTGAAATCCGTCCACGATGATGTAGTTGTCGTCAGGTTCATCGTGGTAGCAGACGATCGGCATCGTGTAGCCGTCCTCCTTGATGCTGTCGTACAGGAGTTTGAGCTCGGGCGGCGCAACGGAATTGGGATTGTATGTGTTTGGTTTGATCTTCTCTACAGGGACCGAGATCACCTGGTATACAGGACTTTGATATGTCATATAAAACCTCCCGACTGCCAATGTCCGGTATGGGGTATTGGCTGAAAATTAGTCTACTACATTCTGATATTTTTGTTTTAACTGGTTGATGTTCTCCTTCTGCTGTTTGGTCAGGCCAAAGCCCATAAAACGGCAGATATGGTCATTTTTTAAGATACAGTAGCACATGCGCTTCCAGCTTGGGATGTCCTTTGAGGACTTGATGTCGTCTGTGTGGTCAGGGATCTTTCCGTCGAAGACGACGCGCGCGTTTTTCATAAGGGTGTAGTTCGATACACCGTTGCGCCGGATCTTGTAGCCGTGTGCGACCAGCTCCTCGATCGTCTTCTCCTCGAGACCGCCGCCGACATTGTGCCAGAAATCAATGGAAGTCTGGAATTTCTTGACATAATTGTTCCGCAGGCGGATGGGTAGTGTATCCAGCAGAAATTTTGTGTAGGATTCCCAGGTGTGTCCCTCGGGCAGCGTCAGGTTGCGGTAGCCGAGGGCTTTGGTCCTTCCGTAGATGGCGCCGAAGTTGGCGCCGCGGACACGTCCCACGAGCCTTGCCCAGATCTCGGGATCGATCACGCGGTACAGATTCAGGCTCTCCTTGGCATAGTCGCCAAACGGGGAGGCGACGCGCATCTGATCCAGCTTCAGACCGGACATATAGTACAGGTCGTACAGGCGGTTGTAATCATAGGAGAACATATAGTTCGCATGCCACACGTCATAGATCGACCAGTCGTACATCGGGGAGGCGCACCAGACATCCTTGAACTGCCTGCTGATCCAGCAGGTGTTGTCGTAGCCGTATTTGCGGTTCAGTATCCCGCTGTAGCGCTGCATGGACTCCTCGGCGCGTATGCCGAGCAGGCAGACCGTCTTCCTGTTCCCGTGTGCGATGCGGTACCATCGCCCGAACTGCTTTGCCAGTTCCTCCTGGTGCATCCGGTAGTGGTAGGTCGTCATCGGGTTGTGCTTCATGTTGATGACGTAAGGATGGTCCGGCATGGGGCGGACCCACAGCTCCTCCTTGGTGTCATCCCAGGGATACCAGAACATTTCATAGTTGCTGAGCGCCGTTCTGGTCGCCATCGGAAGGCAGACCCAGTAGGGCTCCACGTCGTTCTCGATCCTGGCAAAGGTGCGCTCGACGTACTCTGTCGTGAGCGTGTACTGTGCCTCAAAATCCTGGTGGAATACGCCGATCTTCTTCTGCGGATAATATTTTTTCTGGAAATCCAGGATCAGGTTCAACAGCAGACCGCTGTCCTTGCCGCCGGAGAAGGAGACAAAGATGTTGTCAAATTCTTTGAAGATATAGTGGAATCTGTTCTGCAGTGCATCGTATACATTCTGACTGGCATATTTTCGTTTCGTTGTAATCACCACCTTGTTCTTGTGAATAAACTTTTATCTTTTGTCGTTCAGCCGAGCGCTCTGCGTGTGCATTCCTGCCCGGAAGGCTGAATAAATACAATTTACCATATTTTTCCAATTTTCACAAGTATTCGGCAAAAATCGGGTGGTCAGAATCCGCTTGACATGAGTGTGGAAGTGATAGTATGCTTTTGATGAGGAGTTGTAGCCGGTTATGTTTCTACAGTTCCGAATTGGAGGTATGGAGAAAAATGTCTGAGAAAAAGCTCTTTGCGAAATATGTGTCCCAGAATATCCTTGGCATGCTGGGGATATCGGTGTATATCCTGGCAGATACGTTTTTTATATCCATGGCGGAGGGCGCTGACGGTATCACGGCGCTCAATCTGGTGCTGCCGGTGTACAGCCTGATCTTTGCCGTGGGCGCCATGATCGGCGTGGGATCGGCGATCCGGTTCAGGATCCTCAGGGCGCGGGGCGACCGGAGCGCAGATACGTATTTTTCCAATGCGGTGCTGTGGGCGCTGATACTCGGTGCGGTCTTCATCGCGGCAGGGATCGCGGTGCCGGACAGGATCGTGGCGCTTCTTGGCGGTGATGACAGGATCGTGGCGGTGGGAAAGGACTACACGGCGATCTTCATGTCGTTTGCCCCTTTTTTCATGTGGAACCATATCTGCAATGCGTTTGTCAGAAACGACGGCGCGCCGGCTGTGGCGATGGCTGCAACATTGCTGAGCAGCCTGTTCAATGTGGTGTTTGACTATGTACTGATGTTTCCACTGAGGCTGGGGATGCGCGGCGCGGCGCTGGCGACGGCACTTTCTCCGGTCCTGGGCGTGGCGATCTGCTGTGTGCACCTTCTATCGAAGCGGAGCACCGTCAGGTTCCGGTGGGCGCTGCCTTCGCTCAGAAAGCTGTTGTCCTCATGCCAGCTCGGGGTATCCGCCTTTGTCGGGGAGATCTCGTCGGGCGTCACAACGGTGGTCTTTAACGGGATCATCCTAAAGCTTGCCGGAAATGTCGGTGTGGCGGCATACGGCGTGGTCGCCAACACGTCCCTTGTGGCGGCGGCTGTCTTTAACGGGGTGTCACAGGGGGCACAGCCGCTGTTGAGCGGCTACTACGGAAAGGGGGAGCGCGCGTCGGTGCGGAAGGTGATGCGGCTCGGCGTGGGGACGGGCATGGTGTTTTCGGTGCTGATCATCGCGTTGGTCTGGGCTGTCGCCGAGCCTGTCACGGCGGTGTTCAACAACGAGGGGAATGCGGAGCTTGCGGTGTATGCGGTGACTGGGCTGCGGCTGTATTTCACCGGCTTTCTCTTTGCGGGATTCAATATCGTAGGGACTGGGATCCTCAGCGCTACGGAGTCCGCAAGATGGGCGTTTCTCGCGTCGGTCTCACGGGGTTTTGTGGCGATCATACTCTGCGCGTTTGCGCTGTCGTACCTGTTTGGCATGAACGGCGTGTGGCTGGCATTCCCTGCGGCAGAGCTTGCCACGACTGTCCTGGTCGGGGCGGCGTTTGCGTCAGGCAGCAGATCCGATATGAAAAGAAATGAAAAAGTATGAAAAAAAAGAAAATAAGAAATAAAATAAGACAATACAGGAGGTTTTGGTATGGTACAAAAATATGCGTTTGGCAGTCCGTTTGAGACAGAGGCGGTCACGGCAGGACCTGCGGCGGTGGAGTACACAGGGCAGGCGGTATGCGGGGACATCCCGGTGGATATTTCCCTGGAGAACGGGTTTGCGTGCAGTTGTCAGCTGTCTGACACGGACATCGTTTACGGGCTGGGGGAGGCAAACCGCGGCATCAACAAGAGGGGGTACAGGTATGTCAGCAACTGCACGGACGATCCCCATCACACGGAGGAGAAAGTATCGCTGTACGGCGCGCACAATTTTGTGATCATCTCGGGGAAAAAGCATGTCGGGCTGTTTTTTGACTACCCATCGAATATCAGTTTTGATATCGGTTACACGAGGCAGGATCTGCTGACAGTGTGCTGTGAGCGGGCAGATCTGTATCTGTATGTGATCACCGGTGAGAGCGCCCGCGATGTGGCAAGGCAGTTCCGCAGGATCATCGGCAAGAGCTACATAGCACCCCGATATGCGTTTGGTTTCGGACAGAGCCGCTGGGGTTACAGGACAGCGGAGGACATCGAGGGTGTGGTCAAAGGTTACAGGGAGAATGAGATTCCGCTGGACATGGTATACATGGATATCGACTACATGCAGGATTACAAGGATTTCACCGTCAACCCGGAGCGGTTCCCGGATTTTGGGGAGTTTGTGCAGAAGATGAAGGCGGAGAAGATCCACCTGATCCCGATCATCGACGCGGGGGTCAAGATCGAGCAGGGCTATGACATATACGAGGAAGGCATGGAGAAAGGATATTTCTGCAAGCGGGAGGACGGATCGGACTTTGTGGCTGCAGTGTGGCCCGGCTGGACGCATTTCCCGGATGTGCTCAATCCGGAGGCGCGGGCATGGTTTGGCGGAAAGTATCAGATCCTGACCGATCTTGGCATTGACGGCTTCTGGAACGACATGAATGAGCCTGCGGTCTTTTACTCGGAGGAGGGCATCCGGGCGCTTAACCAGGCGATCGATGATCACGTGAAGGCATTTAGCGATGCGGGCGGTGCAAAGGATCTGCTGAACAATGCCAGCGCCGTGCCGTACGAGGCGCGGGCTATCCTTGAAAAGATTCAGAATAACGAGGAGGATTACAGGCGCTTTTACCACAAGGTCGACGGGAAGATGATCCGCCATGATCTCGTGCACAATCTCTTCGGCTTCAATATGACGAGGGCAGCGGGCGAGGCGCTGCAGAAGATCGCGCCGGAGAAGAAAATGCTCCTGTTCTCGCGCTCGTCCTACATCGGGATGCACCGCTACGGCGGGATCTGGACGGGGGACAACCAGTCGTGGTGGTCGCATATCCTGCTGAACCTCAAGATGATGCCGTCGCTGAACATGTGCGGATTTTTGTACGCGGGCGCAGATCTTGGCGGCTTTGGCTCCGACACGACGAGGGATCTGCTGCTGCGCTGGCTGGCGCTTGGCGTGTTCACGCCGCTGATGCGCAACCACACTGCGATCGGGACGAGGGAGCAGGAGTGCTACCGGTTTGGGCAGATCGAGGATTTCCGCCACGTGATCGGTGTGCGCTACCGCCTGATACCGTATCTCTACAGCGAGTACTTAAAGGCGGTTGAGAATGATGAGATGTATTTCCGCCCGCTTGGGTTTGACTATCCTGACGACAGGCGGGCTGTGGAGACGGAGGATCAGCTCATGCTCGGGGACGAGGTCATGATCGCACCGGTCTACACGCAGAATGTGAGCGGCAGGACGGTGTATCTGCCCGAGGAGATGAAGTTTGTGAAATTCATGCCGGACGGAAGCCTGCATGAGGAGATCCTGAGTCAGGGCACGCACTATGTCGAGGTGGCTTTGAACGAGGTGCCGCTCTTTATCAGGAAGGATCGGTGTATCCCTGTGGTGGATGCGGCGCAGAACGTTGACGCGATCGACATGGGCACAGTGCGGTATGTCGGATATGACGGTGCGGTGTACGAGATCGTCGAGTGACGGACGTCGAACAGATTCATGGGCACCCGTTGTGTTTCCATGGTATAATGTACCTTGTACCGCTGGATGATGTGGGGAGGGATCGCGGATGGGGATTGGACGAAAAACGGCTGATCGCGGAAGAAAGTTATGCTGGTGTGCAGTACTTTGCAGTTTACTGCTGTGTGCGTGCGCGCAGGGGCAAAGGACGCCTGCGGAGAGCGCAGCCGCACAGCCGATGTCTGATACGGGGGATGCGCAAGACACAAAAGAGATCGAGGCACAGGAGAGCGCAGCTGCGCAGGAGACGCGTTCCACGCCGGATCTGTCCGGAGCCGAAAACGCCGACGAGGTGCTGGCGCTGCTCATAGAGGACGAAGGCTTTCGGGAGTGCGTGCGCTACAGTGATATGGAGATAGAGGACGATTCTGCGCCGGAGTCCATCCTCAGGATGATGGAGGAGTGCGAGAGCCTCGTACTGCGCGAGGCGCCCTACGGCAGGGCGATCCGCTCGCTGGAATCCCTGTCGCTTTTCCCGAATCTGAAACGGCTTACGATCGATATCAGTGAATGGAATGACTCGGCGATCGAGGACTTTACGCCCATCGCGCAGCTGTCTGGACTGGAGCAGCTGTATGTCAGCTACGGGAAGGAGCAGACGATCGATCTGTCCTTTATAGGCGGCATGCGCGGGATCACGGAATTGTACCTGACACAGTGCGATATCGCGGATCTCTCGTTCCTGGAACAGATGCCGCAGCTGCAGCGCCTGTCGCTGTACGGGACGCCGGTGGCGGATCTGGCAGTGCTGGAAAATCTCACGGAACTGGTCGAACTGTCGCTTGCCGGCAATGAGAACGCAGAACACATGGAGGTGGTCGGGACGCTCACCAGGCTGCAGGATCTGGGGATCCAGTACTGCGGGATCGAGGATATCCGCTTTCTGAGCAGGCTGACAGACCTTCGGGGTCTGAACTTAAACGGCAACGCGGTCAGGGATATCACGCCGCTTGCGGGGCTTGTAAAGCTGGAGCGTCTGGGGCTGTCCGAAAACGGCATCAGCGATATCTCGGCGGTCGGCGGGCTGGTCGAGCTGTTTGATCTGGCGGCGGACAAGAATGAGATCCGGGACATCTCTGCGCTTGCAGGTCTGCCGCGCCTGAACCAGGCAGGGCTGTCGGACAACCACATTGAAGATTTCTCGCCGCTTGCGGGAAAGAAAGAACTGATGTACGCGGCAGTGTCCGGAAATCCTGCAAAGAGCATCGCGTCCGTCTGGGAAGTTCCGATGCTGCTGTTTACGGAGACCGGGGTATCGGAGGAGGAGGAGGCGTGGATCGCGGACTGGCTGAAAGAGAACTATCCCGAGGCGGGGGAATTTGAGTGCATTGACTTTGTCCGGGGGGACTTGAATGACGACGGGCTTGAGGATATTGCCTTTGTGGCGGACAGCGATGCCTTTGCTGTGAACACGGACGATTTTCCGCGCCGTCTGTTTGTCCTGCTGCAGCGAAAGGACGGCGCGTGGCAGGCGGTTGAAGAGCCTCCGTCACTGCCCGGCAGTACCGCCGGCGGAATGCGCGGCGATCCCTATTTTGGTGCGTTCATGGAGCCGGGATATCTGGTGATCAGAACCGGCTGGGGGAGCAGCTCCGGCAGTGTGGTGACGACCGTCTATAAGTACCGGGACGGCAGTCTGGCGCCTGTAAAGACAATATGCGCGTCGGATTACAACTATGCGGAAGGGTATGATGTGCGGGCGGAGGATGTGCAGACCGGCGTGTGGAGGCGCTATGCGATCGCGATGGACGGCTACCGCATGGTCCGCGTGGATCTGGAGGACGCAGCGCACCCGGCGCACGAGGCGTTTCCTGACATCGACCTGTTTGATATGTCATACCGTGTCTACAGCGACAAGCTCCCGACACAGATCACCGCACCGGAAGCGCTGGACCGCGTCTGTGCGGCGCTCGCGACGGATCAGGCAGAGCGGCGGGAACTTCCGTATGAGGACTGGCAGAAGGCGGGATATGAGCTGCTGGTGGGCGTGGCGCTCCCGGACTATTACTATGTGTTGTCAGATACGGATTACATTTATTACGATAAAATAAAAAGAGAGCGCGACGGGACGCTGTATCATATTCTTTATATGAATGAGGAAGATGAACGAAAAGAGATCCTGCTCAATGATATCACCGGGGAGATTCTGGACACGGAGTGACGTGAGCGCAGAGCGCCGCGCGGAGGTAAGGTGTGGCTGAAAACGACTCGTATGGCACTTTGTATAGTGACAGGATGGAGGTCAGTGCCCTGTTTGAGAGGAGATTATGATCAATCGGCTGTTGGGAATGATATACATATTGATGAAACAGGGAACCGTGACCGCCGCGGAGCTGTCGGAGCGCTTTGAGGTCTCTGTGAGGACGATCTACCGCGACATGGACACGCTGAGTGCCGCCGGCATACCGATCTATGCCAGGAGAGGGAAGAACGGCGGGATCTGCCTGACAGAGCAGTTTGTGCTGGACAAGATGCTGATCACAAAGGAGGAACAGCAGGAGATCTTGTCGGGGCTGATATCGCTCAGGGAGACCCGGGCGGACGGGGAGAAAAATATCCTGCAGAAGCTCGGGGAATTTTTCAAGACAGATCCCGTCGACTGGCTCGCCATCGATCTGTCCGACTGGAGCGGGAGCAGAAAACAGCTCTATGAGGATATCAAGAATGCGGTGTTAGAACGGCGGCTGGTGCGGTTTGACTACTATGGGAAGATGGGGGAGATGAGCCGGCGCACGGTCGAGCCGGTACAGCTACTCTTCAAAGAGTACACATGGTATCTCAGGGCGTTCTGCAGGGAGCGGAACGCGTGGCGGATCTTCAAGCTATTCCGCATGAAGAGGCTTGAGGTACTGAGCGAGGTGTTTGTGCCGAGGGACGGATCTGACGGGGAGGCAGGAGCCGGCGCAGAGGATCAGAAGGAGCCGGCTCTCTCTTCTGCAGTGATCGACATCCGGATCGACAGGAAGGAAGCTTACAGGATCTACGACCGGTTCGGGGAGGAAGAGATCGAAGCGCTGCCGGAGGGTGACTTTTTGGTGCACATGCATGCGGACGTGGACGACTGGGTGTACGGCGTTATACTGAGTTTCGGGTCCTCCGCGGAGGTGCTTGCGCCGGAGGAGATCCGGCAGGAGGTCAGACAGCGCATTCTGGATATGGCAGAGCGGTATGAGGGAACCGGTGTAAAGCGGAGAGAAGACTATGAATTATAATAGTAATTATGAAAATACTTCACAGAGAGATAAGAGGGCGGTCCTGGAGCATGCCGCACTCACAAAATCACCGGAGGAGATCGCGGCGCTGTGCCGACAGCTCTGGCATGTTGAAAATTCTGCGCGGGCGCTGGGGCTTGCCTGCCGTTTCCGAGGTCTTTCATACGTGAAGGCGCTGGTCGAGGGAGGTGCGGATTTGCGTATAAGCGCCCCGAGGACGAGGGCGGTTACTACACGATATACTATTGGCTGGCACCGTTGGAGATGAACAGACGGAATGCTCGGCGTGGCTGCTCGAATTCAAAAACCACACCGCCGATTTTGCCGCGGAGCGCGACAGGGCGGAGAAGAGAATGATGCGGGAGCTGAACGCCAATCCCAATTCCGTCACCGAATTAAAGAAAATCTGGGGATATGAGAAAGGAACAGTCCGCGCTGCGCAGAGCGATCACCCGGATAACACTGCCGGAGCCTGAAACATGTGGTGATCCCCAAAACTGTCGAGGTGATCGGCGGGCATGCATTTCGCAATTGTTCGGCGCTGGAAAGCGCAGTGATCCCGGAAGGCGTGATCGAGATCAGGCAGCAGGTTTTTGTCGGCTGCACAAGTCTGAGATCGGTTGTCCTGCCCGCGTCAGTACAAAAGATCAAAAACTACACGCGAAAGGGCTATGAGCCGGAGACGATTTTCGGCAGGAAGGCAGATGTGACAGTGACAGTGGCGCCTAAGAGCTATGCCGAAAAATATTGCAGGCGCAACGACATTCATTATATATACCCGGCGGGACAGTGACGGCGGGGAGGGAAATTGTGGAGGGAGATCATGCTGAACATCATCATTAACAGAGGTGTGAAGGATATCGAGGATGAAAATTATGTGTTCAGTCCGGATACTTATTTCAAATATAACTATGAGGATGCGTGGTTTGAGGATGAGCTGGTGAAAGAGATGGTTCATGATGTAGATGGATCTACGGTATTGTCAGCACATTCCATTGACAGTCCGGTTCTCGGGATCATTGCGCCGGAGCGGTTGTCAGGCGGTGTGAAAGCGCTGATAATCATGTATATGGAACCGGAACTCATTGTCAATGCATCTGCATGTGGGGACAATTGTGCCAAATGGATATTGGAAATAGGAAAGAGACAGGATATCACAGTCAGACTCGGGTACGAGATGCGGTTTGAGGAGCCTTTTGAGATATGTATTGAAAACAGCGGCAGCGTGATCCACACATATGCCGAATTTCTGTGGGAATTCCAGGAGGTGGAGATCTTTGAAGGGTAGTATAAATATTTTGATATCCACCAAGAGACTGCGCTATGAACTGGAACTGCGCAGGAACATTACGATCATCCAGGGAGACAGCGCCAGCGGAAAGACAACCATGATCCAGATCATAAGTGACTATCTGGCAGGAAAAGCCGGACCGGGAACAAAAGTAGTGTGTGACCGGAAATGTGTTGTGTTATCAGGTGACGATGAAAGTGCGTTAGCGAAGTTGGGTATGCAGAAGAATTCAGTCGTGTTTGTGGACGAACAGGAGCGCTTTCTGTACTCAAAACCGTTTGCGAAAGCGGTGTTGGAATCGGACTGCTATTTTGTATTTATCACAAGAGATAGTCTGAATATGCTGCCATACAGTGTTAATGAGATCTATTACCTGAAAAACAGCGGGTATTATCAAAATACCAGACAGGTATATAATTCCATGCATCAGGTATATCCGGAAGCGAGGGCGGCAGAGGGGATCGAACTATCCGTTGTGCTCACGGAGGATTCCAATGCTGGTTTTGAGATGTTTGAAGCTGTCAGCCGGAATATGCAGATGGTCTGCGATTCTGCCAGAGGCAAATCGAATGTGGGAAAATACATGCTCGCCCACAAAGAAGACCGGATCCTGGCAATCGTTGACGGCGCAGCATTTGGCGCTGATATGCAAAGCGCGATGCATGCATTGGAAGTAAATCAGAAAAGTTTTTTATGGGCGCCTGAATCTTTTGAATATTTGATTTTGCGGTCGAATATTGTTCAGGCGGAGGGATTGAGGGAGATATTGGAACAGCCAGGAGCATTTGTTGAAAGCGGTGAATATAGTTCGTGGGAGAGGTATTTTAATCATCTTCTCGAACGCCTGACAAAAGATACGATATATGCCTATAGCAAGCGGAAGCTCAATCCGAATTATCTGACAAAAGGAAATATTGACAAAGTCGAAAAAATGATGAAAGATACCTTATTTGTGAAAAGCAAGATCTGACAGGTAATATTTTTCAAACACGCTCTAGAATATGACACCCTGCTGTCATATTCTGTGTGGTATCATGTTGATGTCACTAATAAAAAATATTGTCACTGCGCAGGGCTGTTTCAGGGCGCAGGAGCCAGGAGGGAAAGAACATGATCACATACGGGAGCATTTATCTGATCGCAGAGGATTTTGAGCAGAGTATCTCATTTTACAGGGCGCTGTTTGAGAAGGATGTCCTGAACCAGAACAAGAACCGTTTTGCGGTATTTGACATAAACGGACTTACGCTGTCCATCATGAATGGAAAATTTGACAGGGAGCATCCGGACGAGGTGCATACAGAAGGGGAGCACTGTGCGCTGTACGATGACTTCACGGCGATCGTGGAGGCGCCAAACTGCGGAAAAGTGGTCGTGAATCTCAGCGTGGACGATCTGAGGGCGGAATATGAGCGGATCAGGTCGCTTGGCGTAGCAGCGAACCTGACAGCGATCCGCTACATCAACGCAGGAAGCCCCTATTATTATTTCTGTCTCAAGGATCCCGACGGCAACACGATCGAGATCACGGGAAACTACGAGAAGTGACGCGCACGCGACAGACAGAGAGGGGAGATCATTATGTTGGAATTGCCGGAAAGCACTGCGATCGCAAGACAGATAAACGACCATCTGACAGGAAAGATCATCAGCGGGATCAAGATCCTGCAGACGCCGCACCGGTTTGCCTTTTTTTACGGGGAGCAGGACAAGTTTGCGGAATATCTCGAGGGACAGACCATAACCGGGGCAGTCGCCCAGGGCGGTATGGTGCAGATCGACACGCAGGACAGCATGATCGCTCTGAATGACGGGGCATATCCGCGCTATTATGACGATGCGAAAAAGTTTCCGAAAAAGCACCAGTTTGCGGTCTTTTTTGACGACGAGACCGGGATCTTCGTGTCGATCCAGATGTACGGGGGGATCACCGTAGCCCCAAAAGGAAACTGCACGGAAAGCTACTACCTCTCCTCGAGCACAAAGCCCAATCCGCTCACGGAGGGATTCACGTACGCCTATTTCCGCTCACTGTACCCGGGGGCAGGCAAAAAGCTGTCGGCAAAGGCGTTTCTCGCGACGCAGCAGCGCATCCCCGGGCTTGGAAACGGTGTGCTGCAGGACATTCTGTGGGATGCAGGCATCGATCCGCGCTTTCCGATGCAGGACGCGTCGGAGGAGGATTTTCGTATTTTGTATGGATCCGTCAATAAGATCATAAAGGAGATGACGGCAAAGGGCGGCCGTGACACGGAGAGGGATCTCTTCGGGCAGAAGGGGAACTACGTCACGCAGCTGAGCAAGAACTCGTTGAACGAGCCGTGCATCCGGTGCGGGTACGAGATCCACAAGGCGAACTATATGGGCGGGACGATCTATTTCTGCGAGCACTGTCAGAGGCGCACGCGACAGTAGGGGGACGTCTCTTGGAGGAGACGGGACAGGCGGTTATATTATGAGGAGGGGGAGAAAAGGATTCGTATGAACAAATACACACTGCGGCAGTCCATGATCTTGTTCATGGCTGCCGCGATATGGGGAGTTGCGTTCGTCGCGCAGAGTGTGGGGATGGACTATGTGGGACCATACACGTTTATCGCGGCGCGCAATGTGATCGCACTGCTGGTTTTGCTGCCGTGGGTGGTACTCACGGACAGGAACCGCAGGAAAAAGGGCGAACAGGGACGGCAGAAGGAGGATCACAGATCACTGCTGACGGGTGGCATATGCTGCGGCATATGTCTTTTTGCTGCGAGCACGCTCCAGCAGTTTGGCATGAAGTACACGACAGTGGGAAAGGCGGGATTCATCACCGCGATGTATCTGGTGCTCGTGCCGATATTCGGCATATTTCTGAAAAAGAAGACCGGCGTCAGGGTATGGATCGCCGTGGCGGTCGCGTCGGCAGGGCTCTATCTGCTGTGCATCACTAAGGGAGATTTTGATCTGCAGCGGGGCGACATCTACATACTTGGCTGTGCGGCAGTGTTTGCCCTGCACATACTGGTCGTGGATCACTTCTCGCCGCTGGTGGACGGCGTGAAGCTCTCCTGCGTGCAGTTTGTGACGAATGCAGTGCTGGGTACGGTCATGATGCTCCTGTTCGAGAAGCCAGGCATTGCGGACGTGTCGGCTGCGTGGCTCCCGATCCTGTACGCGGGCGCGCTCTCGAGCGGTGTGGGCTACACCTTCCAGATCATCGGCCAGAAGGGCATGAACCCCACGGCGGCTTCCCTGATCCTGAGCCTGGAATCGGTGATCTCCGTCCTGGCTGGCTGGCTGCTCTTGCACCAGACGCTGACTGTGCGGGAGTTGTCGGGGTGCGCCCTTGCTTTTGCGGCGATCATCCTCGTGCAGCTGCCCGCAAAAGAGACTTGAAATAATCTTGAAATAAACAGAAAAATCCTCTATACTGAATAGTATGTAAAAGTAACAGTTCAGCCCTACGCTGCGAAGTCCGTGAGAAAGCATCGTGGCTGAGATGCATCAAGCCATGCAAAAATCACAAACTATTAGGGGGACAGGTATATATGGAAAACAAAACTTACAGGAAAGTTTCCATTATCGTGACCATCAATATTTTCATGTTTATGATTCTGACGATCGCATTTTCGATCAACAATGTCATATCCTGCAAAATGATGGAGGAAGAGGTTGTGAGAGTCGCCGGCATCACCATGGAGGAGGCGCGGACACAGATCATGGGGACGGTCAAGACAGTGACGATCGTGAGCCTCACAGTAGGGATCATCGCGCTGATCCTGCTGGCGCTGCTCATGAATTTCCTCGTGGTCAGGCCGCTCAAGAAGACCGTCGCGGAGATAGACCGGATCGCGCGCTATGACCTGACGGAGGGGGACATGGCAAATGTGCGCTCCATGACGGCGAGAAAGGATGAGATCGGGAGCATCAGCAGGAATATTGTCCTGATGTTTGACAACCTGCGCAGTATCGTGCGGCAGATCGAGCAGTCGTCGACCACGGTTTCGGACAATGCAGCTGCACTTGCAGACCAGACAAGGCAGTTAAAACGTTCTTCCGATGAGATCAGCACGACGATGAACGATCTCAGCAACGCGGCGATGTCACAGGCGGGGGACACGACGACCAGCGCCAACGAGGTTGCCGTGCTCGACGGACTGATCGTGCGCAACATCGGTGATACCGAGAATCTCAGGAGCAACGCGGATGAGATGGATCAAGTGAAGAACAACGGTCTTGCAGCGATAAAGGATCTGATCGAGAAGACGGCAAGGAGCCGGGAGAGCATCGCCGTTGTGCGGGAAGCGATGCAGCAGAACAACGAGCAGGCGCAGAAGATCGAGGCGACGAGCCAGAAGATCAACGACATCGCGGACCAGACAAACCTGCTGTCGCTCAATGCGGCGATCGAGGCGGCGAGGGCAGGGGACGCGGGAAGAGGCTTCGCAGTCGTCGCGGAGGAGATCCGGGGACTTGCGGAGGAGACCAACAGCCTGACGAACGAGATCGGCTCCATCATCCAGGGACTTCTTGAGAAGACTGCGGATGCGACACAGAATATGGAGAGCATGGAAAAGATCTTCGAGGAGCAGGAGCGCAGCGTCGGGGAGACAAAGAAGAATTTTATACAGATCGAGCAGTGCCTTGAGAGCGTGCAGGCGAGCGTCCATACGCTCTATGAGTCCAGCAGCAGCATGACAGGCAGCAAGGAGATCATCGTGGAAATGATCGAAGGGATCTCGGCGGCATCGCAGGAGAATGCGGCGGGGAGCGAGGAGGTGCTGGCGGCAGTGGAGACGCAGGACAGCGTCATCACAGACATCACAGGCATGACGCAGAACCTGTCGTCGGTCGCGGAGGAACTGATGGAGCAGGCGCACAAGTTCAGCCTGTGACAAAATGTATCGGAAATAATTTTCCGGGAAAGGAAGAAACGGGAGTATATGAAAAAGGACAATCTATGGCTT
Organism: uncultured Lachnospiraceae bacterium; assembly: GCA_910585765.1. Lineage (GTDB taxonomy): Bacteria > Bacillota > Clostridia > Lachnospirales > Lachnospiraceae > COE1. Next base: position 15,113 of record CAJUES010000001.1, read on the forward strand.
AGTTACACGCAGGAGGACAAAAAGAAAGCGGAGGAAGTCTGTGAGCGCTACAAGAGCTGTCTCGACCAGGGCAAGACGGAGCGCGAGTGCGTGGCGCTCGCCGTGCAGATGGCAGAGGAGAGGGGCTATCGGGATCTGGACAGTGTGCTGCGTGCGGGCGGTGCTGTCCGGGCTGGTGACAGATTTTATGCGGTACAGATGGGCAAGAGCGCCGTATTTTTTCAGATCGGACGCAAACCGTTGTCTGATGGGATGAACATTCTCGGGGCACATATCGACTCGCCGAGGATCGATGTCAAGCCCAGCCCGCTGTACGAGAAGGACGGGTTTGCGTATTTTGACACACACTATTACGGCGGGATCAAGAAATACCAGTGGACCGCGATCCCCATGGCGATCCACGGCGTGATCGCCAAAAAGGATGGCACCGTCGTCAATGTCAGCATCGGCGAGAAGGATGAGGATCCGGTGTTTGTGATCACGGATCTGCTGGTGCACCTGGCGGAAGAGCAGATGGGAAAGAAAGCGGCGGAGGTTGTCGCGGGCGAGAATTTGGATCTGCTGATCGGAAACTGTCCGATCGAACAGTGCGCGGAACTTGAAAAGGAAGAGCAGAACGCGGTCAAGGCAAATATTTTGAAGATCCTGGCGGACGCCTACGGCGTTGAGGAGGATGACCTGCTCTCGGCGGAGCTCGAGATCGTTCCTGCGGGAAGGGCTCGGGATCTGGGCTTTGACAGGAGCATGATCCTCGGGTACGGGCATGACGACAGAGTGTGTGCCTTCACGTCCCTCTTTGCGATGCTCGACATGGCGGATGAGATCACGGACGCGACACTCTGCTGCCTGCTGGTCGACAAGGAGGAGATCGGAAATGTAGGCGCTACCGGGATGGCTTCCCGCTTTTTTGAGAACGCAGTGGCGGAGCTTGTCGCTGCGGCAGAGGGGGATTCCCAGCTTCTGGTGCGCCGCACCCTGGCAAACTCCAGGATGCTCTCCTCGGATGTCAGCGCAGGCTATGACCCGCTGTACGCCAGTGTTTTTGAGAAGAATAACACCGCGTTTCTGGCAAAGGGACTCACCTTCAACAAATATACCGGATCGAGGGGAAAGCGGGGCGCGAGCGACGCCAATGCGGAGTATGTGGCGCGGATCAGGCGGATCATGGACGACGCGGATGTGATGTACCAGTTCTCGGAACTGGGGAAAGTCGATGCGGGCGGCGGCGGAACCATAGCGCATCTCATGGCGGAGTACGGGATGGACGTGATCGACAGCGGTGTTGCCGTGATGAGCATGCACGCGCCGTACGAGGTTGTGAGCAAGGCGGATGTGTACGAGGCAGTGCGCGGTTACAGTGCGTTTTTGAGGGCATAGAGTTCGGAGGGATCGATATGGGATTGCGGGATCCGAGGAAACAGGAAGTGATCTATGGCGTGGTGTACGACATGTCGCCGTCGCCAAACCGAAGGCATGCGCTAGTTGACGGAAATATCTTTGGCAGACTCAAGAACAGATTTAAGGACAGCAGGTGCGAGATCTTTATGGAGCAGCTTGACTTTTATTTTCATTACCAGGAGGACAAAAGTGACTACATCATACCGGACATTGCCATAGTCTGCGACTGGGGGAAGGACGAGAAGCGCTATCACGGCACCCCGCGGTTTGTCGTGGAGACGCTGAGCCCGTCGACAGGGCACAGGGACAAAACCGTGAAGAAAGAGATCTACCAGAAGTGCGGCGTGGAGGAGTACTGGCTTGTGGATCCAAACGGGTGCACGCTGGAGATCTATTATCTGAAAAGCGGCAGCTATGTGTTGGAACAGAGTTATATGTACGATGATGACAAGGAGGAGGAGACCTACAATGCAGATACCAGGATCAGCCTGCGCTGTTTTCCTCATGTGGAGATGACGCTGGCGGAGATCTTTGATCTGTAGCATGTCAGTTTATTGGATTGTTGGAGAAAGGAGAGCATCATCATGAAAATAAGTTTGCAGGGTGTCGCGGACAGCGGCGATCGGAAGCAGTGGGAGGAAAAGGGGTATTCCCTGCCGCAGTATGACATCGCGCAGGTGGCAAGGGCGACGAAGGAGAATCCGTTCTGGATTCATTTTGGGGCGGGCAATCTGTTCCGCGCCTTTCACGCGGCGGTCGCACAGAATCTCTTAAATGCCGGAAAACTGGACAGGGGCATCCTCGTCGCGGAGGGATTTGACTATGAGATCATAGAGAAAATGTATGCGCCGCACGACAACCTCGGCATCGCTGTGACACTGCGGTCGGACGGGACCATTGACAAACGGGTGATCGGGAGTGTCGCGGAGGCGCTGCCGCTGGATTCCGCGGACAGACTGGCATTTGCGCGGCTAAAAGGTATCTTTGCAAACGATTCCCTGCAGATGGCGACTTTCACGATCACGGAGAAGGGGTATTGCCTGACGGACGCAAAGGGGGCGCTGCTGCCGGACGTGGCGGCGGATTTTGCAGCGGGGCCCGAAAAACCCGCGAGCTATATGGGCAAGGTATCGGCTCTGCTGTACGCGAGATACCTTGCGGGGGAAAAGCCCGTTGCCATGGTCAGCACGGACAACTGCTCCCACAACGGGGACAAGCTGTATGCGGCGGTGTCGGCGTTTGCCGGAGCGTGGGTGGAAAACAAGAAGGCGGACGCGGGTTTTGCGGCGTACGTTGATTCGGAGAAAGTCTCATTTCCATGGAGCATGATCGACAAGATCACGCCGAGACCGGATGCGTCCGTGGAGAAGATCCTGCTGGAGGACGGCGTGGAGGGACTCGAACCAGTCATCACTTCCAAAAACACATACATCGCGCCGTTTGTCAACGCGGAGGAGACGGAGTACCTGGTGATCGAGGACGATTTCCCGAACGGGCGCCCCGGTCTGGAGGAGGGCGGGATCCTGTTCACAGACAGGGCTACCGTCGATAAGGTGGAGAAGATGAAGGTGTGCACCTGCCTAAACCCGCTGCACACCTGCCTTGCCATTTTCGGCTGTCTGCTCGGCTATCAAAAGATCTCGGACGAGATGCAGGATCAGGCGCTTGTGCGGCTGGTGGAGCGTGTGGGATATCAGGAGGGGCTTCCTGTGGTCGTAAACCCGGGTGTCCTGGATCCGAAGGAATTCATCGACACGGTGCTGCGGGTGCGCGTCACCAATCCGTTTATGCCGGACACGCCCCAGCGGATCGCCACGGACACCTCACAGAAGCTTGCCATCCGCTTCGGCGAGACGATCAAGGCTTACCAGGCGGACGCAAACCGCAGTGTGGAGGATCTGCAGATGATACCGCTCGTCCTCGCGGGCTGGCTGCGGTATCTGATGGCGGTGGACGACAGCGGGAAATCGTTTGAGCCAAGTCCCGATCCGCTGCTTGCGACGCTGCTGCCGCAGATGGCAAAGCTGCGGCTGGGCGATACCGACGTGGAGGCAGTCCTGCGGCCGATCATGGAAAACGCCGGCATATTCGGTGTGGATCTGTATGCAGCCGGCCTGGCTGACAGGGTGTGCGGCTATTTTAAGGAGCTGAGCGCAGGCGTGGGAGCCGTGCGCAGGACACTCGAAAAATATTGAGTACTTTTACCCTTTTTCCAGTTTTTTTACCCTTTACATGCTATCAGAAATCAATATAATGATTAATAAATTCATGTTTTCAGACGATTTCAACCCTCATTTTCTATACAACACCCTCGATATGATCAACTGGATGGCACAGAAGAATGAGACGGACAACATTCGGAGCGTGGTGCAGTCGATGTCCGGCTTTTACAGGCTGACGCTGAGCCGGGGACAGGATATTGTGCCGATCGGTGACGAGGTGCGGATGTGTGAGGCATATATAGAGATCCAGAAGCGCAGATACAGGGGACGGATTCTGTATGAGGCAGATGTGGACAGGGAGATATTAGACTGCCTGATTCCCAAGATCACGCTGCAGCCTTTTCTGGAAAATGCGATCGTGCACGGTATCCATGAAAAGGACGATGCGCGCGGCGTTGTCATTTTGAACGGCTGGATGGAAGATGGGCGGATTACGCTGAGCGTGACGGATGACGGGCGGGGCATTTCGATGGATGACAGGAAGAAATCCACAGCGGGGAGTCATTACGGGATGAAGAATATCGAAAAACGGCTGTCGCTGTACTACGGGGAGGAGATTCCGATACAGATCGAGAGTTCTCCTGGCATGGGAACATGCGTTATCATCAGTGTTCCGGTTCGGAGAGTCGGGTGATCCTGACATATTTTAGAAAGGAAAGATGGTTTGTGGGAAAGCGTGATGTGCGTCTGGCGTTCGGTGTACTCCTGCTCGCAATGATGCTGACAGGATGCCGGAAAACAGATCCTGTGCAGGAGATACAGGAATCTGCGGCGGTGGAGAACCTGCGCGTGATCGTCATGGGCAATGAGCCCCGGGACGGGATGAAGGAACTGTACGGGGCACTCGATGCACTGACGGTTCCCGAGTTGAACTGTCGTGTGCGCTTTACCTTTGTGCCGTGGGGAAATGAGCGCAAACAGCTCAATATCGCAGTGGCGTCCGGCGAGTATGATATTATTCCGGGAGGCGTCTTCTCGGATTATCAGATTCAGATATCAAGAAATGCGTTCTTAAATCTGAAAGATTACCTGTACCTGGTTCCTGATCTGGTGGAACACTACAATTGCTATTCCGACGGCTATCTGGAACGGTGGGAGTCGGATGGAGGGCTGTACGGCATTCCGCAGTTTGGCGCCGAAGAGCTGCAGTATGACAATGAGGGATTTTTCTATCGGGAGGATCTGCGCCTGCGGTGAGGATGCCCGGAGATTGACAGCCTGGAGACGATGGAGCAGTATCTGTATGCCGCCAAGGAGGATCCGCAGTTTCAGGATGAGGCGCTGATCACCGATAACCGAATCTGGCAGTCACTGTGGATCCTGCTGGCGGGAGACCGATATTGGGAGGTCAGCAGCATGCAGGAGACGCCGTTTGTGGTGGTTCCGGCAGACGATCCGTCTGTTGTGCTGAACCGTCTGGAGACGCCGGAATTTCAGGAAGTTCTCGAGTATCTCAAAAAATGGAAGCAGGATGGGATATTGGAGGCGGACATGCTCGCACTGTCGGACAATGAGGGTGAGCGCGGTCTGGAACTGATGCTGGCGGAGCGTAAGCCCTGTGAGACGAATGTGCCGATCTGGTCGGTGTCCGCATCCTACATACAAAGTCTGGCGACGGCGCACCCCGAATGGACGTATGGCTTTTTTCTGTATCTCTCGGCGAATCAGAACTTTTACAGAAATGAGACGGCAGTGGGAAGCGCGCTGTATGTATCCTCCCGGACAAAGTACCCGGAGACGGCAGTGAGGCTGCTGGAAAAGATCCACACGGACCAGCGGTATTATGATCTGTTTCTGTACGGTGTGGACGGGATCCACTACCATAATATCGACGGGGCTGTCAGCTATCAAGGGATCTCACCAGCGAACAAATACGGAATGACTGTAGCAAATGACAGTTTGCTTGGCAGAAGGTATCTGGAAGCGGACGACCGGTGGGAGGAAGTCCGGGAACAGATAGACGTGTGGAGAGAGGAGGTAGCTGCCAGGGCGAAGCGGAATCCGCTGGACGATTACGAGTTTGCGGCAGGCGGGCTTGAGCGGGAGCTTCATCGGCTTGAGACAGCCAGACTGCAGGATTTCCAGCCGTTGGTTTGCGGCTACTATGACGGTCCAAAGGATCTGGAGGACGCAGTCCGGCAGCTGGAGGAGGCGGGGCTGGTGAACTATATGGAGGAGATAGAGCGGCAGCTGACAGTGTATTACGGCAGCAGAGAAAACGATGACAGATCGATGCAATGAAATAAAGCGTACCAGAGCGTGTAGCAATCAGGCTATGCGCTTTTTTTATGCACACGGGCACCCCGGGGAAGCATGTCATTCCCCTGCTCGATTGTACAGAAACGATGCCGGATTCCTAAATTACCCTGTTTCAAGTTTTTTTCATATATTTTTCATGATTCGTACATTTTAAAATAAAATACAGGAGCGCACAGAAAGACTCCGGGAGGCTATATTCGGAAAAGGAGGGGGAAACATGAAGGGCAGACCCAAAAAGAACGTCAGAATGACCTTCACGGAAGGGGTTCACGAGTTGTGGAAGAACAAGATGCTCTATCTCATGACGGTGCCGACCATCATATGGGTGATCATTTTCTGTTATGTGCCAATGTACGGCGTGCTGATCGCATTCAAGAAGTTCAGCTACAAGGAAGGCATCTGGGGAAGTCCGTGGGTAGGGCTGAAAAATTTTGAGTTTTTGTTTCATTACAAGGGCGTAGGGCAGATCTTTTTCAATACGATCTTCTTAAACCTGCTGTTTATCGCGACGGGAACGATCTGTTCTATCGGGCTCGCACTGGTCTTTGTTGAGATCAAAAACAAGATCTACAACAAGGTGGTGCAGACGATCGCGATCTTTCCGCACTTTGTGTCATGGACGGTCGTGGCGATGTTTCTGAGCGGTATCATCGGGGGAAGCGGTACGCTGACGCAGTGGATCCTGTCGCACGGCGGGGAAGATCCGCAGTTTTACAGCGCCGCGGGCTGGTGGCCGCTGATACTGGTGCTGCTCAAGATCTGGCAGGGAGCCGGTTACGGCACGATCGTGTATGTGGCTGCAGAGACAGATTCGGATTCGGCTGCAAATGCCGACACTGCAGCAGCGCCTGTGGAGATGGAGGACACAACGATCAGTATCCGTGTGATGAACGAGTTCAAGAATCTGGATAAGGTGGTTGCAAAGTACGAGGAGATGACAAAGGACGATCCCGTTATGAGCAGGATCCATCTGGATTTCCAGTGGGTGGCAGGTGGAGATTACAAGGATAAGCTCACCATGTCCCTGGCGGCACAGGAGGATTTCGATCTGATGTTCTGTGGTGCATGGCACGGATTGAATACCTTTGCGCAGCAGGCAAATTTTGCGGATCTGTCTGCCTACTTTAATAATGATGATTTTCCTGGCCTGAAAGCTGCATTTTCGGAGAACTTTGTCGATGCGATGACATCCTACATACGGCAGGAGGACGGTTCTTATAAGAAGGGGATCTACGGTATCAATCTGGCTTCCTTCTATGAGGACAGCCGCGGATTTATGTATCGCGAGGACCTGCGCCAGAAATACAACTGCGATCCGATCACAGACAGGGACAGCCTGTTCGCGTACATGGAGACAGTCACTGCCAATGAGCCGGACATGATCGGTGCGAGCGTATGGAACCTGTTCTACATGGATACCCCTGTCTATTCCGGCAAGCACGACGGCGTGTACAGCCAGGACAGCACCAATATCTTTGGCGACCAGACACGTGTCTTTGTGGGACTCAGCGAGGACGGAAAGACTGTATTGAATGCGGTTGTGCCGGGGGATGCGCAGGAAGAGTGGGATAAGATGCCGGAAGGCTACCAGTATGATTTTATCACGGAATATGCAGTGAAGCGCACCGAGTGGAATCCGTACCTGAATCCAAACCGCGGCGGCACAGATACGGTCGAGAAGGAGGCGGCGATCGCATACTGCCCGCTGTCTGAGTTTGAGAGCAAGGTGAAGGAGGCCCAGGAGCGCATTCCGGGTTCTGAGTATGGGTATTATGTGTATGAGGATGCGCAGCGCAGCAAGGAAAAGGGCGCGGTCATCTGCGATATGGTGACGAACAACTGGCTGGTTGTTCCGGAGTGGTCAGACAAAGTGGATGCTGTGATGTATTTCCTTGACTGGATGTTTGGCACGCAGGAGACGCACGACCTGTTCCAGTACGGGATCGAGGGCGAGGACTGGGAGTCTGTCGGTGAGGAGGGCTACAAGCAGCTTGATATCTCCGAGGATTTAAAATATACCATGCCAAATTACTCTTTCACATTAAACCCGACGTATATCCGATACAGCGAGTTTGTGCTCGACAACGCAGAACTGAAAGCGGATTTCGACTATATTTACGACAAGGCGACCTACAGGCTCAGTCCGCTGGCAGGGTTCTCGTTTGACGCGGCAAATGTGGAGACAGAGGTTGCCAATATCTCAGCGCTGTCGAATGAGCTGCAGCTCAATATTTCCCTGTACGAGGCGGACGAGGCAGAGGAGAAGCTGGCGACATGGCACGCCGATGCGACAGATGTAGGGCTGGAGACGGTTCGTCAGGAGCTCATCACACAGCTGCAGGCATTTCTGGACGCGAAGAACGCACAGTAAGTAAGGCGTGATATATCGTTTAGCGGCGGTGGGGATTCCCGCCGCCGTTTGTTCACACAGGCATCAAAAGGGAGTGCCCGCCGAAGCGGGAGAGGAGTGTTATGGGGAATTTGTTTGGTATCAGCAGTCCGTTCGCGTCGGCAATAAACAAGCTGGTGCAGATGATCTGGGCCAGGATTTTGTGGTTTGTCTGCAGTATTCCTGTCGTGACAGCCGGAGCGGCGACGACAGCTTTGTACGAAGTACTGCTGAAAATGGAAAAGGATCAGGAGGGGTATGTCGGTGTATCCTTTCTGCGCGCATTCCGGGATAATATAAAGAGTGCAACGCTCGTCTGGATCCTGCTGCTTGCGGCAAAGGTCGTTTTTGGGGTGAATCTGTTTTATTATGCAGTGTTTGGCAGCAGTCAGTTTGCGGTGCAGCGCGTGGTCTTTGCAGTGCTCTGGCTGCTGACAGTGACGCTGGCAGGCTATGTGTTTCCGGTGCTGGCGCGCTTTGAGAACACCACGGCGGGAACCTTGCGCATGGCGGCAGTACTCGCCGTGCGCAATCCGGGTTGGACAGCCGTGATCCTGTCCGTGCAGCTTTTGACGGCCGCTGTGTGCTGGTTTTTCCTGTATTTTCCGCTCTTGTTCATCATGGGTATCACAGGATATTTTCAGGCCGTGATCTTTAATCATATTTTTGATAAACTGATCGCGGAGAGGAAGATCACGGAAACGAACCGGAGGCATGGGGAATGATCGAACTGGCAAACTTTGAACGTTTTGGCGGTGTGAACGGGCTGCGCCTGAGCCACAGCTGCAATGTGACGGTGGAGAACCTGATGTTTGTCAATCCGCCCCATTATACCATCTATTTGGGGGACAGTGAGGATGTGACGATCCGGAATGTGAAATCCTTCAGCTGCGAGGGATGGAGCGATGGGATCGATATGATGAGTTGCCGGAATGTCCTTGTGGACGGCGGTTTTCTGCGCACTTCGGACGATTGTATTGCCATTTATGCAAGCCGCTGGGACAATCGCGGCGACAGCAGGAACATTACGGTCAGAAATTTGAGTGTGTGGGCGGATGTGGCGCACCCTCTGATGATCGGCACACACGGTGCACACGAGGAGGAGGGGGATGTGATCGAGGATATCCTTTTTGAGAATATCGACATTCTGGAGCATCACGAATATCAGGCAGGCTATCTCGGAGCGATGGCGATCAATGCCGGAGACAAAAATGTTGTGCGCAATGTGACGTACCGCAATATCAGGATCGAGCCGTTTGCTCATGGGAAAGTGCTGGATTTCCAGGTCAAATGGAATAAGGATTACAACCCGGCACCGGGCAGACTGATCTCGGACATACGGCTGGAGCAGATTCATGTGATGTCCGGGCGGGGGGAAGAGCCCTCCTGCATCTGCGGTCATGACGAGCAGAATCATGTGGAAAAGATAGAGATCAGATCTTTTTTCCGTGACGGTGTGCGCGCAGAGAGCCTTGCGCAGGCAAATATCGTGGTGGGCATGTATGCGAAGGCGGTGGTGCTATCGTGAGACGGACTGTCACATGACAGGCCGGGCATAAGACATGAAAAGTGATCGACGGCGGACTCCGTGAAGGGGGACGTGTTATACTGGGGGAGCAGGAGATTTTCCTGCTCCCCCGCATATGCGCAGCCCCGGGCAGAGGAACTAAGCCGCAAGGCGGCGCAGTGGAGAAGGTCGTTCCCCTGCCCGATTCACGGTGTGTCGGAGTCCTCGCCGGGATAATAGATGACACTGTCGGGAGGGATCACGATATTCTCCACATAGGGCGCCGCCTCCGGCGTAGGCACGGCAGTCCCGCAGCTGGGGCAGAAAGTGTTCTCCAGGGCGACTTCGATGCCGCAGCCGGGGCACTGTTTTGCGCCCTTTGCCGTGATGATCGCGGAATTGAGCCGCGCGACCTCGGCGTAGGCATTCGTCACCGCGGTGTATTTTTCCGTGAGTTCGTCGTCCGGGAATGTTTCCCGCTTGTCGTAGACCACCTTTCCGATCTCGAGACAGAGCTTGTCGATGATCTCCTCCTGGGTGCTGATCTGGCTGTTGAGGTTTGAGATCTCGGCGAGCTCTTTTGCCTTCCTTGCGACATCTTTGCTTTTGTTGGAAATCGTAGAACCAAATCTGCTCAATAAATCCATAATGTCTCCTTTTTTTCGAAATTCTTTATTTTGTCTTTTTCATTGTATTAAACCCATTATGATTATATAATAAAATATGACGCTGCATGACAAAACAGACGTGCAGTGCAGAAAATGTGAGTTTTTTGAATAGGAGACGACGATCATGTCAGTTAAGATCTTTGCAATGACACATAAAAAATTTGATGTTCCCGGCGATGCCATGTACATACCGCTCCATGTCGGACATAAAAATGCGACGGAGGACTTCGGGTATCCGGGAGATGATACCGGCGACAACATATCGGACCTGAACTGCTACTACGCGGAGCTTTCCGGTGTCTACTGGGTGTGGAAAAATTATAGGGACGCGGACTGCGTGGGGGTATGCCACTACAGGCGGTTTCTCACGAGCGAGGAGGGCTATGTCTTCTCGGAGGCGGCGTACGAGCGCATTCTGGCGGATCATGACATTGTCACGACAAAGCAGCTCGAGCTACCGGGTTCCTACAGGGAAGGATTTGGCGCGCACCACAAGGTGGACACGCTCGACGAGACAGGGCGCATCATCGGGGAGCTCTACCCCGAATATCATGACACGTTTGTCAGGCTGGTGCATCAGAACAGAACGTATTTTGGCAATATCATGGTGGCAAAAAAGGGAGTGTACGACGCGTACTGCGAATGGCTCTTTGCGATCTTTTTCGAGCTGCAGAAACGCATCGACCTCACCTTTGAGGACGCTTATCACATGCGGGTGTTCGGATTTATCTCCGAATTCCTGCTGTACGTGTGGGTGACGGCAAACCATCTGCGCGCATTCGAGTGCAGGGTCGCGGTGATCGGGGAAAAGAAGGAGACGAACGAAGTCATGACCCGGATGACAGAATTTTTCCGGGAGCGGGATGCAGCGGGGGCAAAGGCATACTTTGAAGCGGTTTTGCAGGAGCGGCCGGACATCCTGATGGAGGCGTCAGACATCAACGGGGAGTGCAAGCTCTGCCTGCAGGCGGTGTCGACGGCAAATCTGGAACTGGCGGAGTACGGGGAATGTTTCCTGAGCCGGATCAACGGCTACCCGGAGATCATCAGCCATTTCAGAAGCCTGAACAGTTTTGCCGCCGGGGCGGTGAGGGCGGTGCTGACAGAGCAGGAGGCGCGGCGGCAGACAGCAAAGACCGAGTATGTCAGAACGATAGAAGGAAAAATCATCCGTCAGACAGACGGCAGTCTGCCGTCGTGGACGTCAGAGCTTGCGCTGCGGGCGGCGATACGCCTCTTTGCGCAGAATCAGGATATTGCGGACAGGGCGTACCGGCACAGCATGAAATGTCAAAATTCACACTTGTAATAAATGTTGTTTTAGCATAAAATAATGAGTGGATATGCATAGAGGGGCTCGGAGAAGGAGTATGTGATATCCATGATACAAAACAAAACAGAGAAGAAAAAAGAAAACACAAAAGAGAATACGGCAAAAAAACAGCATAAAAAGCTCGTATGTGCGCTGTTCATAGCTGCATGTGCGCTGTTCGAGCCGGTGCTGCTATGCGGCTGCGCGTCGGCGCGGGATGAGGTCGTGATGGCGCTCGGCAGCGGGGGGTCCGCCGTGCAGGATCCGCCGGGAGATGAAGCGGCGGGTGCAGATATGACAGAAGTGTCATTTTCTGCCGGGGAGATCTCCCCGGCAGACGGGGATGCAGAGCCGCAGGTGTACGTCTATGTGTGCGGGGCGGTCGAACTTCCCGGCGTGTACAGTCTGCGGCAGGGAAGCCGTCTGTACGAGGCGGTGGAGCTTGCGGGCGGACTGACGGCGGACGCCGACGAGAACTGCCTCAATATGGCAAGGCAGATCGCGGACGGGGAGCAGGTTGTGATCCTGACGCAGGAGGAGGCGTCGGCGCTCAGGGAAGCAGGGGCGTATGCCTATCCGCCGGGAGATGCCGCGCAGGGCGTGTCTGCACAGGATCCCGGTCTGGTCAACATCAACACTGCCACCGTCACAGAACTGACAACCGTGTCAGGTATCGGCGCGAGCAGGGCACAGGCGATCGTCGACTACAGGGAGCGGAACGGCAGCTTTGGCAGTATCGACGATATCAAGAAGGTGGATGGCATCAAGGACGGGCTTTTTTCAAAGATAAAAGACAAGATAACGATATAGATTCAAATAAAATATGGAAGAACCATATGTGAGTTGGGAGATCAGGAGTAATGGGAAAAAAGGTTTTGGTGGTAGACGATGAGAAGCTGATCGTGAAGGGACTGCGCTTTAGTCTGGAACAGGATGACATGGAGGTCGAGTGCGCTTACGACGGTGAGGAGGCGCTCGAGATGGCAAAGAACAAGAAGTATGACATCATTTTGCTGGATATCATGCTTCCCAAACTGACAGGGCTGGAGGTGTGCCAGCAGATCAGGGAATTTTCGGATGTACCGGTCATCATGCTCACCGCAAAGGGCGAGGATATGGACAAGATATTCGGGCTGGAGTACGGGGCAGACGACTACATCACCAAACCGTTCAACATTCTCGAGGTCAAGGCGAGGATCAAGGCGATCATGCGCAGAACAGGTTCAAAGGTAAAGGAACCGGCTGAGAAAAAGGCGCAGGTCATAGAGGCCGGAGATCTGCGGCTCGACTGTGAGGGGAGGCGTCTCCACGTCAGCGGGAGGGAGGTCAACCTCACAGCCAAGGAATTTGACGTCCTCGAACTTCTCGTGCTCAACCCGAACAAAGTCTACGGCAGGGAGAACCTGCTAAAGCTTGTGTGGGGAGAGGATTATCCGGGCGATGTCAGGACAGTGGACGTGCATATCAGGAGACTGCGCGAAAAGATCGAACCAAACCCAAGTGAACCCAAATACGTCCACACCAAGTGGGGCGTAGGGTACTATTATAAATAGATGTGGGAGCTGTAAAGAGACGGCAGTGTCTTTATGGTTAGTAGGAGATAAAAGTGGCAAAACTTTGGGGAAAGATCAAAAACGGAAAAATAGTCACGAGTTTCAGGAGCTTAAAGACGAGGATATTCTGTATCATCATGGCGGCGGGGATCGTTCCCTGCGTCGTGCTCCATGTCGGCATACTGGAGCGGTATCTGGACAACACGATCGCGACGAGGACGACGGAGGTGCAGACGCAGGTGCGGATCATCGCGGATCATCTGATCACGTACAATTACATGTTCGACAACAGCAACGATGTGGTCAACGCGGAGCTGTTGCAGCTGTCAAACCTTTATGACGGGCGCGTGCTGATCATTGACGGCGGTCTCAAGATCATCAAGGACACCTACGCAGTCAGCGAGGGAAAGACGCTGATCTCCGAGGCGATCATCAGGTGCCTCAAGGGTGAGGGCGCCTCCAACAGTCTCAAGGATGCGGGCTATATCGAGATCATCGTTCCCATAGAGGAGAAGCGTGAGGACAAGCCGCGCGTTGTCGGGGCGATGCTCACCAGCGTGTCGGCGGACAGTATCATCAACGGTTACGAGTATATACAGAGCCGGGCTATTTTGCTGGAGATCGTTGCGATGGTGGTCATATTCGGCTTTGCCCTTCTGGTGAGCCGCAAGATGCTCAAACCCTTTGAGAAGATCACGGATGCGATCAACGATGTGAAGAATGGATTTACCGACGAGGAGATCAGCGTCACGGACTATGTGGAGACAGAACATATCGGGGATGCCTTCAACCAGATGATGGGCAGGATGAAAGTGCTCGATGATTCCAGGCAGGAATTTGTGTCCAATGTGTCCCATGAGCTGAAGACACCGCTTGCCTCGATGAAGGTGCTGGCGGATTCCCTGCTCACGCAGCGGGATGTCCCGGCGGAGCTGTACCGCGAGTTTATGACGGACATTGCGGAGGAGATCGACCGGGAGAACAAGATCATCACGGATCTGCTGTCGCTTGTGAAGATGACGAGGACGTCGACAGACATCAATGTCGAGGAGGTGGACATCAACGCGGTCCTCGAGCTCCTGCTAAAGCGGCTGGGACCCATCGCATCGCGCGCGGAGGTCAAGCTGATCTTCGAGAGCCGCAGACCGGTGAGCGCGGAGGTGGATGAGGTCAAGCTGACACTGGCACTGTCAAACCTGGTCGAAAACGGCATCAAATACAACAACAGAGGCGGCTGGGTGAAAGTGATCCTGGACGCGGATCATCAGTATTTTACGGTGGAGGTGTCCGACTCCGGGGCAGGGATTCCGCAGGAGTCGATCGAACACATCTATGAGCGCTTCTACAGGGTGGACAAATCCCACTCAAAAGAGATCGGAGGGACCGGGCTGGGGCTTGCGATCACAAGGAGCGCGATACTCAGACACCGCGGATCGATCACGGTGAACAGTGAGGAGGGGGTGGGGACTGTCTTTACAGTCAAGATACCGCTCACCTACATCGCGTAAGGACCGTGCGGACTTGTCCGAACGTAAAATGAATCAATAGAAGGAAAGGCGTATATATGAATCAAAAGCCTTTAAAAAGATGTCACAAGGTGCTGTTCCTGTTGGGGCTGATGCAGCTTCTGGCTGTCCTGCTGGCAGGGTGCAGCAGTGAGGAGCCGCAGGGAACACCGATCGACATCTCTTATCTGAATAAAAATGAGACAAAGCTTGTGACGGAGACGCACTACCTCACAAGCACGGATACGAAGGATATGATCGTGGAGGTGCTGACGCTGCTGTGCTCGGTGCCGGACAACAAGGAATTGAAGGCGACACTCACAAGCGGGATCAACGTTATCACCTATTCCTACGACGGGGAGCAGGTGATCGTTTCGCTCGGGGAGAAATACAGGGAGCTTTCGCGGACGACGGAGGTGTTGACGCGGGCGGCGCTCGTCAGGAGCCTCACGAACATACCGGAGGTCAACTATGTGATGCTCACGGTAAACGGGGAGTCGCTGACAGATATGTCGGGAAATGCCATCGGGATCATGACGTCGGATATGTTTGTGAACAATGCCGGCGCGCAGGTGGAGACGGTGGACAGCACAGTGACGCTGCGGCTGTACTTTGCTAACGAGGAGGGCAGCGGGCTGGTGGCAGTCAACAGGGAGCTTGCGCACAATGCGGATGTGTCCAACGTGCCGATGGAAAAACTGGTGGTGGAGCAGCTGATCAGCGGACCTGTGAACGGAGAGACCTGGCCGACGATCAGTCCGGACACGAAGCTTGTCAACATCACGGTCAGGGACAATATCTGTTATCTGACCTTTGACAGCGCGATACTCACGGCGGTCAACAATGTGACGACGGATGTGACGATCTACTCGATCGTCAACTCCCTCGTGGAGCTGAGCAACATCAACAAAGTACAGATATCCATCGACGGAAACAAGGACGGGAAGTTTCGGGATAAATATGAGGCTTCCACTGTGTTTGAGCGCAATCTGTCGCTCGTCAACTGACCTGGGCAGGAAGGAAAATGATTAATGAGAAGACCACTGTGCTGCGTCTGCGTGGCATTTGTGGCGACTGTGTTCTTGTATCTACAATGCAACCCGCTGCCGGGAGTGGTGCAGGACTGCACGGAAGGTGAGCGGATCACCCTGTTTGGGGAAGTGTGCAAAAAGGAATACCAGAGTGGTTATCAGGGGAAAACGCTGGTGATCCGGCTGGAGAATGTCCAGAGATGGTGCCCTGGCATGGGGCAGGACGGGCAGCAGGCGGTGAGGGGGGATGTGATCTGTTACGTCGGTGTGGACACGGATCTGGTCGAGCCCAAAGCCGGGAGCACGATCGCTGTGGAGGGCGAGGTGTCTTATTTTGGCGAGGCGCGTAATCCGGGCGCTTTTGACGCACAGGCGTATTATCGGATCCTCGGCGTGGATTTCAGGCTTTACAAGGCAGAAATACGCACGCAGAGCAGCAGGTATTCCGTGTATCACGAGAGCCTGTATCAGCTCAGGCGCCACTTTGAGGAAATATTTGACAGGGTGCTCGCGCCGAAGGACGCATCGATCATGAAGGCGGTCCTCCTTGGCAGCAAGTCGGAGCTTGACGCACAGAGCAGGCAGCTTTTTCAGAAAAGCGGCATAGCACATATCCTGGCGATCTCGGGTCTCCATATCACGATGCTGGGCATGGGGCTCTATAAACTGCTGGGCAGATCGGGCATTCCGCAGGCAGTCTGTGCGGTCGTGTCCGTCGGGCTGATGATCGCTTACGGGGATATGGTCGGCATGAGCAGTTCGGCGTACAGGGCGGTGTTCATGTTCGGCATGCAGCTTGCGGCACAGATGCTGCGCCGGACGTACGACATGCTCACCGCACTTGCGCTTGCGGCGATGCTGATCCTGCTCGAGCAGCCGCTGTATTTGTATCATGCCGGATTTTTGCTCTCCTTCGGGGCGATTCTCGGTGCAGGGTGTCTGTCGGATGTTGTGAAGCCTCAAACGTGCGGGCGCGGGAAGCACCTGACACAGAGGGCGGCACTGTCGCTGTGCGGGAGTCTCAGCATCTTTCTGGTGCATTTTCCGATCATGCTGTGCGTGTATTATGAATTTCCGGTGTACTCGTTCCTGCTGAATCTGGTGGTCATACCTGCCATGTCCTTTCTGATGGCAGCGGGGCTTTTGTGCCTCGGCGCGGGAAGTCTGCCGGCGGCGCTGGGATTTGGCGTGGCCAGGGGGATGGGGTGCGTGTGCCATGCGCTGCTCTCGGCGTTTGAATGGCTGTGTGCGATGTCGCTGAAACTGCCGTTTGCGAACTGGATTGTGGGAAGGCCGAAGGACTGGAGGATATACGCGTACGGCGCGGTGATCCTGTTTCTGTATGCGGCACATCACTACGGTAAACACCTGTCAAAGGGGGCGGCGTGCGGCAGGCGGGGGATCGACGTGGGATTGCCGCTGCCCCTGCGCTATATGACGGTGCTCGCAGCGATCCTTCTGATCAGCAGTTCGCCGGTTGACGGCGTGGCGATGACCTTTCTGGATGTGGGGCAGGGGGACTGCATCTGGATCGGGAGCGCGGGGGGAGAGTACTTTCTGGTGGACGGAGGGAGCACATCTGAGAGTAAGACCGGAGCGTATACGATCGTCCCGTACCTGAAATATATGGGCGTTTCGAGACTGGATGCGGTGTTTCTGACACACCTTGACAGCGATCATACATCCGGGGTGATGGAGCTGCTCGAGAGCGGCGGCGCAGGCATGGAGATCGGCATCAGCCGGATCTGCATATCCGGGGCGGTCATCGAGGATGAGGCGTACGGGAAACTGGCAGCATTGTGCGGGATGAGAGGGATACCGATCTACCGTCTGCGGGCTGGCGACAGGATCGAGGCAGACGGACTTGCGTTCGAGGTACTCCACCCGCAGGAAGATTACGACGCGGATTCCCGCAATGCGTACTCCCTTGTCATGAAGCTTGAGACCAGCGACCATGTCACGGCGCTGCTGACAGGTGATGTCGAGTCCGACGGGGAGCGTGCTGCGGCGGGAAGGCTCTGCGGGACGACTGATTTTGCAGGTGTCGACATTTACAAGGCGGCGCATCATGGTTCGAGGTACTCTAACACGGAAGAGCTGATAGCGCTGGCGGAGCCAAAGCTTGCTGTCATATCGTGCGGGCGGGACAACCGCTATGGGCACCCGCACGCGGAGACGCTCGAAATATTCAGACAGATGGGGAGTGACATCAGGATGACACAGGACACAGGAGCCATTATGATAAAAATAAAAAACGGAAAATACGAGGTGGAAAATTATATCAGATGAAGAGGAAACATAAGTACGGATTCGGTCACTGTTATAGGATTTAGTGGAAGTAAGGGATAGCGGAATGAAAAGGATAGCACAGGACATCAGGAACGGTCAGCTGGGCAATCTCTACCTGTTGTACGGGGAGGAGGCATATCTGCGCAGGCAGTACCGCGACAAACTGAAAGCGGCGCTGGTTCCGCAGGAGGACGCCATGAACTGCAGCGTGTACTCCGGCAAGGACATCAACGCGAATGAAGTCGTTGACCTGGCGGGAACGATGCCCTTTTTTGCGGAGCGCAGGGTGGTCATCGTCGAGAACAGCGGCTGGTTCAAGAGCGGAAATGACCAGATCGCAGCACTCGTCAAATCGCTTCCGGACACCACCTGCATGATCTTTGTGGAGGCGGAGGTCGACAAGCGCGGCAAGCTCTTCAAGGCAGTCACGGCGAACGGCTGCGCGGCGCTCTGTGAGATGCAGGACGAGGCGACACTCAGAAAATGGGTGATGGGACTGCTGAAAAAGGAGAACAAGACGATCACACCCGACGCGCTCAATCTCCTGCTGGACAAGACCGGCACGAACATGGAGAACATCAGGCGGGAGGTGGAGAAGCTCGTCTGCTACAGGTACTATGAGGACGGGATCACAGCCGCCGATGTGGAGGAACTGTGTATCGTCCAGATACAGAACCAGATCTTTGACATGGTGGAGGCAGTCGCACAGAAAAAGCAGAAACAGGCGTTGGGGCTGTATTACAACCTGCTTGCCCTGAAGGAAGCACCCATGAAGATACTGGCGCTGACCGCACGGCAGTTTCATATGCTGCTGCAGGTAAAGGAGATGAAGTCAAAGGGATACCAGGAGAGCGATATCGCCAGACAGACAGGGCTCAACCCCTATTTCCTGAAAAAGAAGTATATCCCGCAGGCGGCACAGTTCAAGCTGCCGCAGCTTGAGGCTGCCCTCCGGACCTGCGTGGAGGCGGAGGAAAACATCAAGACAGGGCGCATGTCCGACATGCTCAGCGTTGAGCTTATCATAGTAAGCCTGAGTGCATAATAAGCCTGAGATCACAGTGTTGATGCGGTATCGCGTGATCGGGGATTTCGCGCAGGCAGGTGATTATAGCAGGGATAAGAAGGAGGGGAAAATATGATGCCAAAGGATCCGGTGATGCTGTTGAGCTACATGAATCTCAAGCTCAGGGACTTTTATCCGAGTCTCCCGGCGTTCTGTGAGGACACGGGTGAGGACATGGATCAGATCGTGGATAAACTGAGCCAGATCGACTACCATTACGACAGAGAAAAAAATCAGTTTGTGTGAGGTATGACATTGAGAGCGGAGGCAGTGAGGAGATGAAAAGAAATAGCATGAGAGGAAGGATGATTCCCCTATTGGCGGCAGTGCTGCTGCTGCAGGGGTGCGCGGCTGCAGACGCCGGGACTGACATTAGTGCGGCGGCAGGTGCTGTGGAGGGACACAGTGAGGAGGGCGCAAGGAGTACGATACTGGATGAAAAGATGGAGAGGGAAGCGCAGGAGGCGGATGGGACTTGTCAGGATCCGGGTGGCGGAGTCACATTTACAGACGATATCGGCAGGACTGTCACGGTGGAGCGTCATGACAGGGTAGTCACCATGATCGGCAGCTTTACGGACATATGGCTGCTCGCCGGCGGCGAGGTGGTGGGGGCTGCCAACGATTCGTGGGACAGCTTTGACCTGGATCTGGGCGCCGATGTCATAAATATCGGTTCCCATGTGGAGCCGGATATCGAGAAGATTATTGCCGCGGAACCGGATCTGGTCATCGCGAGCGCGAACACGGACGCGGATATCAAGATGGAAAAACTGCTCGCGGATTCAGGCATCACAGTGGCATACTTCTCAGTGTCCAACTTCAATGAATATCTGAACATGCTGGAGATCTGCACAGACATCACCGGGCGCAAAGACCTTTATGCCCAGAACGGCACAGCGGTGCAGGAGCAGGTTGAGGCGGCGCGAAAGCGCGTCAATCAGCGAAACCTCGAGGGAAAGGAGGCACCCAGGATCGTGTTCCTGCGTGCCAGCGCATCGAGTGTCAGGGCGAAGGGAAGCTATGGGAATGTCGGTGGGGAGATGCTTGCCGATCTGGGCTGCATCAATATCGCGGATGACGACGACAGCCTGCTCGACGACCTCAGCATGGAGGCGGTCATTGCTGCCGATCCGGACTTTATATTCGTGACGACACAGGGAAAGGATGCCGATGCAGTGCGGCAGAACATCGAGGAGACGCTGTTAGATAACCCTGCGTGGAACGCGCTCTCCGCAGTGAAAAACGGCAGATATTTCCTGCTTGAGAAGGAGCTGTACAATCTCAAGCCAAACGCGAGGTGGGGGGAGGCGTACCAGAAGCTTGCGGACATCCTGTACGGCAAAGCGGCAGATGACCCTCAGCAGAAAAAGTAATACGTTCCCTCGGCGTCACAAAACGTCTTGATGCGGACATCAAAGACATCTTCGATGATATGCTGCTGCAGACACTCTTTCGGGGTTGCTGCGGCAGCTATTTTTCTGTCCTGCATGATGACGAGCGAGTCGGAGATGGCAAGCGCCTGCCCGATATCATGCAGGACGAGGATGACGGTCCTGCCCTGGTTTTTCAACTGCAGGATCATCTTCATGAACTCGCGCTGTCCGCCCAGGTCAAGGTATGTGGTAGGCTCGTCGAGTACGATGTGATCACAGTCCTGCGCAAGCGTCATGGCGAAAAAGGCGCGCTGGCGGATCCCGCCGGACAGGGTGTCCGCACACTGTCCAGCATAGGGACTGACGTGTGCGAAGTCCATGGCGCTCTCCACGACCGCAATGTCTTTGGCGCTCTTCCTGCGCGAAAAACCCAGATGCGGAAATCTGCCGTGCTCGACGAGCGTTCTGACAGGCAGCGAGGGGATGATGGTGCGCACCTGCGGCAGAAAGGAGAGTCTGCGCGCGCGCTCCTTCAATGGCATGGCCAGATAGTCCGCGCCGTCCAGCGTGATCCTGCCCGACGTGACTTTCGAGGAGCCGTTGAGACACTGGAGCAGGGTTGTCTTGCCGCAGCCGTTTGGACCGATGACGGACGTGATCCTGCCTGACTGGAATGTCACGCTGATATCGTCCAGTATCGGGACAAGCCCGCAGCTGATGTCTACATGACTGAATTCAAGCATTGACTCTGCGCCCTCCTTTCTTTTTGAACAGCAGATACAGGAAAAACGGTCCGCCGATGAAGGACATCAGGACACCGGCAGGAAGCTCAAAGGGGGCAAACAGCACGCGCCCTAAGATATCGCACAGGAGCACGAAGCTGGCGCCGAGCAGGGCGGAGCACGGCAGTAAATACCGGGCATCATTTCCGAAGAGCCTGCGGCAGATATGGGGAACGATCAGCCCCACAAAGCTCAGCAGCCCGGCGTAGCTGACCACACAGCCTGACAGGACGCTCGACAGAACGAGCAGCGCCAGCCGCACAGGGATGACATTCAGACCGAGCGAGCGCGCGATATCGTCGCCGAGACTGAGCACGTTGAGCGGTCTTGTGAGGAACAGGCACAGCAAAAGCGCCGTGATCAGAGCGGCGGCGGGGAATTTCAGCTGATCGAAGGTGATCCCGGACAGGGAGCCGATCATAAAGGTTGTGAGATTGACAGCGATATCCGTGTCAAGGAGCTTGATGGTGTTGATGCCCGCGCCCAGAAAGCTTGACACGGTAATGCCTGCAAGGATGATGGTCGTGCGCGAGCTGTCGGCGAGGTACGCGAGCAGGAAGATGACAAGCGTGGTGGCGAGCGCGCCCGCAAAGGCAGCGGCGGGGACTGCCGATGTGTAGCTTCCGCCGAGCATCAGCGCGAGCATCACGGCAAATCCGGCGCCGGAGTTGACGCCGATCGTGTTCGGGCTTGCGAGGGAATTGTTCATGACGGTCTGCAGGATAACGCCGGCGGCGGCAAGCCCCATGCCGGCGAGACAGGCACCTGCCGCGCGCGGCAGGCGCACGGTGGTGACGAGTATATAGGCGGTTGAATTCCGCTCAAGCCCTGTCAGACACCGCAGGACACTGGCGGGGGAGAGCGGTACGCTCCCCAAAAGGATGCCTGCAAAGATACACAGGATCAGCAGCAGGACAAGGAACAATATTTTCTTTCGCATGGTGCACACTCTCCGTTATCGTGTTTTATCTGTTGGAAAACGCATCGCCTGATGCCGTTTTTGCCATATGATACTCACGACAGATGAAATCTGCCGTGAGTATAACTTTATACTGAGCGGTCAGTCTTTTCGACCGCCAGTATAATAATGGCACATTTTCGGCGTTTAATCAAACAATATTTTGTCGACTGTCACAAATTCATAGCCCTGCAGCATCAGCTCGTCGACGATCATGAGGGCGGCTTCCACAGATGTGTCGTAATAGTCGTGCATTAGTATGATGTCGTTTTCGGACACTTTGCTGATGACAGCTTTTGCCACGCGGTTTGCGTTGGCGGTGCGCCAGTCGAGCGGATCGACATTCCAGAGCACGGGAAACATATTCAGATCGGTCTCGAGCTGTTTATCCCAGGAGCCGTAGGGCGGGCGTACATACTGGATCTCCTCCCCGGTGATCTCATACAGGATCTCGTTGGTCTGGATCAGTTCGTTCTTGAACTGATCGCGGTTTGACGCAGTCAGCTGGATATGGCTGTAAGTGTGGTTTCCGATGAGATGCCCCTCGTCGTGCATTCTCCTGATGATGTCGGGGTGGAGCTCCGCGTGTTCCCCCGTGACGAAGAAGGTGGCGTGTACACCGCGCTCTTTCAGACCGTCGAGCAGCTGCTCTGTATAGACAGGGTGCGGTCCGTCGTCAAAGGTGAGTGCGGTGCGCCGTATGTCAGCCGGTGCAAGGCCAGAGGGGACAGGATCGATGGACGAGACAGGCAGACCGGAGGGATGAAAATGTGAGGAAGCGATGGCAGGGATCGCCCGCTGGGTCAGAAAAGGTCTTGCGATGGCTGTCAAAGTCAGGCACACACAGATGACATACAATATATTGAAAATAGGATCATAATGTTTCATACACAAAACCGCCGCATCATGCTGTATTATTATTTATGATATGCGGCTGCTCAAAAAATCATGTTAGGCAAATGTTTGGTTGTGGGAAAAAATAAATAATGGTATAATAGGATTATGAAAGCGTAAGACTGTTAAATGGAGAAAGGTATATGATAGTATGGAAAAAAATATGAAGTGGCATACATTTGAAGATCTGACTGCCAAATGTTACAAGACGCTGGACAACGGCGATGTCATGAATGAGTGCTGGTACAGCGCGTTTGACACGCTCCTTGAGATCATGGAGGAGGAGCGGGTAAAGAATCCCGACTTTTTCGGAGAGCTGGCAGACATCGACCAGAAGACAGAAAACAAATACAATGTGCAGGGCTGGGTGGACGATTATTTTAAGAAGCTGAGTTCGCTGAATGATTACGACAGGATCTACAAGGACGGTCTGCGGCTGATCGACGCCTTCCAGTGGCAGAAGCAGTCGTCGGTGCAGATCAGGATGCGCGTGGTCAACGCCATGGAACGCCTCGGAATGTACGAGGCGGCAAACAGGTACAGCGAGGAGTGGGTAGGGCAGGAGCCGGATGACATGAATGCGCTGTTTGCCGCACTGATCTTTGGAAAACAGAAGAAAGGACAGAGTGAATCGTAATGCTGGAACAAAATGTAAATTTGGAGGATAAGACAATACTCGTGACGGGCGCGGCAGGGTTTATCGGTGCAAACCTGATCCTGCAGCTTTTGAGGACAGTGGAGCGGGTGCGCATCGTGGGGATCGACAACATGAACGACTACTACGACGTGTCCCTCAAGGAATTTCGACTGGGACAGATCAGGGAGCTGGCGGACGCTGTGTCGGGGGCGTTTGTCTTCGTGAAGGGAAGTATCGCCGACAGGGATGTGGTTCGTGAGATCTTCGGACAGTACAGACCGCATGTGGTGGTCAATCTCGCGGCGCAGGCGGGTGTGCGCTACAGCATCGAGAACCCGGACGCCTATATCGAGTCCAATCTGATCGGATTCTACAACATACTGGAAGCATGCCGCCACAGTTACGACAACGGCGCAACCGGGGTGGAGCACCTGGTGTATGCAAGCTCCTCATCTGTATATGGGAGCAACAGGAAAATCCCCTACGCGACGGAGGACAAGGTTGACAACCCGGTATCCCTCTACGCGGCGACCAAGAAATCAGATGAGCTGCTGGCGCACGCCTACGCCAAGCTCTATGGGATCCCGTCGACCGGGCTGCGCTTTTTTACCGTGTACGGTCCTGCGGGGCGCCCGGACATGGCGTACTTTGGTTTTACGGACAAACTTGTCAAAAACGAGACGATCAAAATATTCAATTACGGGAACTGCCGGCGCGACTTCACGTACATCGATGACATAGTGACGGGCGTGCAGGCTGTCATGCGGTGCGCGCCGCTTCCGAACGGGGACGGGGTGAAGTACAGGATCTACAATATCGGAAACAATCAGCCTGAGAATCTGCTTGATTTCGTGGAGATCCTGCAGGATGAGCTAAAGCGCGCGCAGATCCTGCCGGCTGATTACGACTTTGAGGCGCACAAGGAACTTGTCGGCATGCAGCCGGGAGACGTGGAGGTCACGTACGCGGACGTGAGTGAGCTCGAGCGCGATTTCGGATTTAAGCCGTCGACAGACTTGAGGGCAGGACTGCGGTGTTTTGCGCAGTGGTACAAAGCGTTCTATCTGTCCTGAGCGATCAAAAGATATAACCATTCACCTGCAAGGAGTTAAGAACAAGGAGATGAAAACATGGGTACAAACAAGGAAAATTTCAGGAGAAGAGGGTTTGATCTGCTGGCACTTGGAGAGATATTACTCCGCCTGTCACCGCCGGTAAACGAGCGGCTTACCAGAGGCGACGCGTTTCAGAAACAGGCTGGGGGCGCAGAGCTCAACGTCGTCTCCGGCGCATCACTTCTGGGGCTGAGGACAGGTATCATCTCGAGGGTTCCCGCCAGTGATCTCGGCAGATACATCCAGAACAGGGTGCGCTTCTGCGGGGTCAGCGACGACTATCTGGTGTACGACAAGTCCAGGGATGCGAGACTTGGCATCTACTATTACGAGTATGGCGCGCATCCCAGAAAGCCGAATGTTGTCTACGACAGAAAAAACACAGCGTTCACCGAGATATCGATCGATGATTTCCCGGAGGAGATGTTCACGTCGGCGCGCTGTTTCCACACGACGGGCATCACGCTTGCACTCGGACAGAAGACAAGGGAAACTGCGATCGAGATGATCAGGCGTTTTAAGGAAAACGGAACGCTCATCTCGTTTGACGTGAATTTCAGGGGAAATCTGTGGACTGGCGAGGAGGCGAGAGCGTGCATCGAGCAGATCCTTCCGTACGTGGACGTGTTCTTCTGCTCCGAGGACACGGCAAGGCTGACTTTCAAGAAGGAAGGCACGGTGCAGGAGATGATGCGCAGCTTCACGAAAGACTACAATATCAGTGTGGTGGCGTCGACACAGCGCGTTGTGCATTCGCCAAAGACCCACTCTTTCGGATCCTGCATCTACGACGCGATCAATGACCGCTATGTGCAGGAGCCTGCATATGAAAATATCGACGTGGTGGACCGGATCGGAAGCGGGGACGCGTATATATCGGGAGCGCTGTACGGTCTGCTCGCGCACAACATGGACTGCACCAGGGCGATGGAGTACGGCAATGCGACAGCGGCAGTCAAGAACACGATACCGGGCGACCTGCCCTCGTCGGACTTAAGAGAGATCGACAGTATCATCACGAATCACCACGCCACCGGGCCGCAGCTTGAGATGAACCGGTGATCGGGACAGAACGAAAATGCTATGTGGTAGAAAAAACAGCAGACGAAAAAATCTGCTGTTTTTTATGCGCACGGGCACCCCGAGGAAGCATGTCAGCAAAGGCTGACGGGTGCCCCGGCGCGAGAGTAGTGGAAGATGGTTCTTCCCTGCTCGATTGGATCAACCTGTTTCGATGACTCAAATGATCCGACTCAAATGACTAAAAAATGAAAATTGACAAGTTTTGTGTATGGGTGTATATTGTTATTAGAATGGAAAATCTAATACAATTTAATAACAACGAGAAGGATTTCGTTTAGAAAAAGGGGTACTGTCATTTTATGAAAGAATCCTATTACAATTTTTTGTATGAATTCGAACCGGAAGAAAACAGTGTACTGATCTATAATTCGAGAACAAATGCACTTGCGGTCATGGAGGCGGAACATACTCAAATGTTCAATGCGTTTGTTCATGACAAAAGTGAAATCACGGATGAAGCATTTCTAAAGTCGTTGGTGGATGAAGGATTTGTTGTAGAGGATGATGTCAATGAATTATCGATCATAAAGTATCAGCTGCTCAGCAGTCGATTCAACACGAAGGTCTTAGCACTTACCATTGCCGTAACATCAGACTGCAATTTCCGCTGTATCTATTGTTATGAGAAGAGCAATATGAAGGCAGGATCAAAAATGACGGACGAGACAAAAGAAAATTTACTAAAATTTGTTGAGGAACAGCTGGATACGATCGAACAGCTCTCGATAAACTGGTATGGCGGCGAACCGTTGCTGGTCATGGATAGTATTGAAGATATGTCAAATAGATTGATAAGGTTGTGTGAAGAAAAGGGCGTAACCTATACTGCCGGAATTGTAACAAACGGTTATTTATTCAGTATAGAAACAGCAAAGAGACTAGCTGCCTGCAAAGTGACGAATATGCAGATTACAATAGACGGACCTGAAGAGATACATAATATAAGGAGACCATTGGCAGGAGGACAGGGTACGTTCAAGAAGATACTGGAAAATGTAAAGGATTGCAAGGGACTCATTGATCATATTTGCATTCGGATCAATACAGATCAAGAAAATGTGAATGAGACAAATAAACTGATCAGGGACATCAAGGAGATGGGGGTTGACAGCGAAAGTGTTTCCTTTTATCTGGGACTTGTGGAATCACATAATGGCTGTTATCTGGATGAAAAGTGTTTGACAGCCGAAGCGTTCTCCCATAAGCATCTTGAGTTTATGAAAGAGAATGGGATTCATTTGATGAATGCGTACCCTGAACTGGTTGCCAATTTTTGTGGTGCAGACTTAAGGAATTCATTTGTCGTTGATCCGGCTGGTCTGTTGTACAAATGTTGGAATGATGTCGGTATTGCAGAGAGAGCAGTCGGATCGATAGCGCCACAGGATGCGGAGGACACCAGGCGATATAATGATTCGCTTTACTATGATTATATGCTATACGATGCAACGGAGGATGCGGAATGCAGAGACTGCAAGTTTCTGCCCATCTGCATGGGTGGATGCCCCTTCAAGAGAAGAGAAAACGGAAATAGATGCGTAGACAAGAAGTATATCATGGAGGAATATCTGAAAGAATGCGCCACAGCATTGATGGGCACGGAGTCGCAATTCCCATAAAAGTTATTTTTCAATCCCTCTCCATGGCAGTCGATGAGAGGAACGTGTAATGGACAGGCATTTTATTCGTCGCTGTTTTGCGAAAAACGGATTCAAGGTTACAGTTTATGCGATTCTTGGTCTTGCCGTATGGTTTATCGCATTCATAGTACACTATATAACAGGGAGATATATCGATCGCCTGATTTACAGCAGCTCAAAAGATACGATCTATTTCTTTACCGGGATCGTGTTGGCAGTAAATGTTTTCAGCATAGCGGGCAGTTATTTCCAGAATCTGATCGGCGCGAAACTGCATACGAAAATGGCTTTTGAGATCAGCTGTGAAGTATATGAATCGTTGAAAAGAGTCCCATTATCTTACTACAAAGATGTTGATCCGGTATATTTGGTCAGCAAAATAAATGATGATTCGAATGTGATAGTAGAGTTCATTTTATCCAATATGATCTCTATACTATCTGAATCGCTGACATTTGTTTTAGGTACATATATCGTCTACAGGATCAGTCCTCTTTTCAGTATGGTAGTGGTCTGTGTTGTTCCAGTATATATATTTGTCTATCTGAAATTTAAAAATCGGGTTTATGATTCAAGCTACGCTTTCAAAGAATCACAAAATAAGTACTTTTCAGCGATGACGGAGCAATTTTTGCAAATCAAGTATTTAAAAACACATGGTTTGTCTGACTTTTTCTCTCAGAGGCTTAAAAGATCATTTAAACTATTGTTTGATGAAATGATCAAAAATTTTAAGGCGACATATATTTTAAATAATTTTAATATGATCATCACACTGATGATCAACATTTTTATCATCTTTTATGCCGGATCGCAGATCATTGAGGGGAACATGACCATAGGCAGTTTCACGATAATCAGTACCTATTTTTCCAATATCGTTGCTGCCATAACCTTTTTTATGGCTTTGGGGAGCGCGTATCAGGAAATGAACGCCTCCAGAAACAGATTGATGGAACTGGTCGATATCGAGACAGAGCATAATGGATCCGTGGATCTAAAAGAAATAAATCAAATTGTCATGAGATCCGTGACATTTGCATATGATAGTGGGTTACCGTTATTTAAAAATTTATCGATCCAGTTAGACAAAGGAAAGATTTATGGTATTAAGGGCAGCAATGGAACAGGTAAATCCACGTTTGTCAATGTACTGATTGGATTATATCAAGATGATTATACAGGTGACATTTTCTATGACAATATCAATATCCATGAGTTGGATATGTACCGCATCAGAAAAAACAAAATCGCGATCTCGGATCAGGAGCCACAATTATTAAATTCCTCTATCATCGGGAACCTGATCTTGGACCGTCCCGATATAGAGGATGCGGATGTTGATCACTGGTGTAAACGGTTTGGGATTTGCAGCAAGATTGTCTCATTGGATCATTCCTCCCAGGCAGATACTGCGGAAATGTCATTGAATCTGTCGGGAGGAGAAAAACAGAAAATCTCGTTGATCAGGGCTTTTTTGAAGAATGCGCCTCTGGTCATTTTAGACGAGCCGACATCAGCCTTGGATATACAGAGCGCAAATACTTTGACAGATGTTCTTGAACAGATTAAAAAAGACAAAATAATCATTGTCGTCACACATGATGAAAAACTATTGCGTTGTACTGATTGTGTTATCGATATAGATTCCTATAAATGAGAAAGGAGATGAGCCTATGAAGGTACTGGTCAGTTCCCAGATTTTCAAATCAAAGAGAGCAGGTTGCGCGATCAATGTCTGTGGTTTGGATTGTACAAGACTTTGGAGGAAACCAAAGAAGGCAGAACACCCGGTGAATACCTGTGGTTCCGTATGTACAAGACTAGCCTGTGTTATCAACTTGTAGCTTTCCGTGCATCTGATTTTGTCTGATTTTTGGTGGTGATAGAAATGAGCGTATCAGAAGAAAGCCGGAGAAAACCGGAAGTTTGAATCTGCAATACAAATCTTTGTGCAGTAAATGTGATCTGTGTCGCAGTTGCATGTGGAATAAACATATCTGTGTGCGGGATGAATGCATGCGGAGTGAAAATATAGTCTGGAGGAGCACAGCGTGAGACAGTTAAAAAGAGTCTGTTTATTATGCTTATGTATTACATATATGTTTACATGCACAGCCTGCGGATATGTAAGCAATGATAAAAATGAAAAGATCCATGATGATATACCGGCAGGCAACATAAAAAATGTCAAGATAAGCAGCAATGCCAGATCCATCGTTATAAAACAGGGGGTGACGGATCACTTTGAATTCTATAATGCCGATCTGGACGAGGGCAATCAATATGAAGTTGAAGTTGCTTATGACGAGGACGGCAGTGACCTTGACATTCTTGTCACGATGGAAAATGCTGCGGCAGGAAACGACATTCTTGGCTCCGTCGTTGTTTTGATCCCCCAAAAAGAATTTGAATGTATAGAGGTTGACGGAGAATATAGACAGCTCTCTTTTTACACGTTAAATTCAGATGTAGTTATCCATGCAAATGACGCATCCGTGATCATGAATCTGATGACAGACGAACTGGATCACAATATCACGCTGGCTGGCTCGGAATCGAGTTCATTTGGCAGGGTTATGGTTTATTTTGATCAAGTGCCGGAAAATGTCAGGATAGAATTGAACGATATCTCACAAAATGCAATAAATGATCCATCCGGTTTTCTCGCAGGGGATAAAGGCAAGTCTGGTGCGGGAGAGCCGGTCATAAGTATCGACAGTGCAGATCGGATCGATTTTTATGTAAAGGAAGAGTAGAAAAACAGCAGACGAAAAAATCTGCTGTTTTTTATGCGCACGGGCACCCCGAGGAAGCATGTCAGCAAAGGCTGACGGGTGCCCGGCGCGGCGAGTAGGGGAAAAGCCATTCCCCTGCTCGATTGTACACGGGCACCCCGTACAGAGGAACTAAGCCGTAAGGCGCTTTTGTGAAAAAATGCCAAAAATCAGATGCTATTTTCTCACACATGGATTGCGGTCGGGCATATTGACTTATAAAGCCTTCCTTGCTATGATAAAAACAGCTGCGCAAACGGTTGCGCAAAAAGCGGGGAACAGATTGTTTTGAGGAAAAAGGAAGAAGACGGAGAATGACTATGCTGAATTATATCAAGGGAATGGACATTTCATCGCTGGATGAGATCGAGAAGCTCGGGGCAAAATTTTACGATCACGGGAGAGAGGACGGATTGATCCAGATACTGAAAAGGTATGGCACCAATTACATCCGGCTGAGACTATGGAATGATCCCAAATCTCCTGACGGAAAGCCGTACGGAGCGGGCGGCACGGACTATGAGACGACACTTCGCATGGCAAAGCGCGCAAAGGAGGCAGGGCTTGGATTCCTGCTCGATTTTCATTACAGCGATTTCTGGGCGGATCCCGGCAAGCAGAGGAAGCCAAAGGCGTGGGCGGACTACGATGCAGACCGGCTGGAGCAGGCTGTGTATGACTTTACGAAGGAAATGATGAGCGGATTTATAAAGGAAGGTGCAGTTCCCGATATGGTACAGGTCGGGAATGAGCTGTCAAACGGTTTGCTCTGGCCGGAGGGACAGGTTCCAAACTACGGCAATATCGCACGCTTTGTCAGTGCAGGCATCAGGGCTGTGAAGGAGACCTGTCCGACGGCAAAGATCATGATCCATCTCGACAACGGCGGCAACAACGCGCTGTACAGGAAGTGGTTCGACCAGTACGTCAATGTCAATCACGGCGAGGATTTTGACGTCATCGGACTCTCCTACTATCCGTTCTGGCACGGCACGCTCGGGGATCTGTCCGCCAACATGAATGACATCGCGGTTCGCTACGGAAAGGAACTTGTCGTCGCGGAGGTGTCGATGGGGCACACGACAGACGATTATATCGACTATGAAAAGCTTGCACCGGAAAACAGAAAAGGCATGGCGACAAGACCTGCGCTGTGTGAGAAAGTGCCATTTCCGATGACGCGGGAGGGGCAGTGTGATTTCATGAAGGCGTTTTTGGAGGTGCTTGAGAAAGTGCCGGAAAATAAGGGCAGAGGTTTCTTCTACTGGGAGGCGGGCTGGCTTCCGGTTGCCGGGAGCGGCTGGGCGACAGAAGCAGCGCTCGACTACATCAAGGAGGCAGGTCCGGGAGGGAACGAGTGGGCAAACCAGGCACTGTTTGACTATGACGGGAACGCGCTTCCGGCATTGGCGGTCATCAGGGATTATCAGCCGAAATAGACCGGGATCGGTTTACTATTGAAAATAAAAATATGGGGGTATTGCAATGATCACAGAAAACATTTCGACACTTGTAAACTATGGCATCGCGGCGGGACTTCTCGACGACGCGGACAGGATCTGCACGACGAACGCACTTCTGGATCTGTTCGGACTGGACGAGTACGAGGAGCCGGCGGATCCGGCAGTGATCGGGGATCCGGCAACGTTTGACCTGGAGGGACTCTTGAAGCAGATGCTCGACTATGCCGCGGAGAAGGGGCTTCTCCCCGACGACAGCGTTGTGTACAGGGATCTGTTTGACACAAAGATCATGGGACTGCTGGTTCCGCGCCCGTCCGATGTGGCGCGCACTTTCCGCAGCCTCTGCGACAGGGAGGGGGCAAAAGCGGCGACAGACTGGTACTACACATTCAGCCAGAATACGGACTACATCAGACGTTACCGCATCGCGCGCGACATGAAGTGGAAGGCGGACACCGAGTACGGGGAGATGGATATCACGATCAACCTCTCGAAGCCGGAGAAGGATCCCAAGGCGATCGCGGCGGCAAAGAACGCAAAGCAGAGCGGTTATCCGAAGTGCCAGCTCTGCATGGAGAACGAGGGCTATGCCGGAAGGGTGAACCACCCGGCGAGACAGAACCACAGGATCATTCCGGTCACGATCCAGGGGAACAAGTGGGGATTCCAGTACTCGCCGTATGTATATTACAACGAGCACTGCATCGTGTTCAACAGCCGGCACATTCCCATGAAGATCGAGCACGATACGTTTGTCAAGCTCTTTCATTTTGTGGAGCAGTTCCCGCACTACTTTGTGGGTTCCAACGCGGATCTGCCGATCGTGGGCGGTTCTATCCTGAGCCACGACCATTTCCAGGGCGGCAATTACGAGTTTGCGATGGCGAAAGCACCGATCGAGAAGGCGTTTCGGATCAAGGGTTTTGAGGATATTGACGCGGGTATCGTCAAGTGGCCGATGTCCGTCATCAGACTGTCCCATGAGGATTACAACAGGGTCATCGAGCTTGCCGATGTGATCCTGGCAAAGTGGCGCGGCTACACGGACGAGGCTGCATTTATCTTCGCGGAGACGGACGGTGAGCCGCACAATACGATCACACCGATCGCCAGGAAGCGCGGATCCAGGTACGAGCTGGATCTGGTGCTGCGCAACAACATCACGACAGAGGAACACCCGCTCGGTGTGTACCACCCGCACGCGGAGCTGCATCACATCAAGAAAGAAAACATCGGTCTGATCGAGGTGATGGGGCTTGCGGTGCTGCCGTCACGGCTGAAATCAGAGCTGGAGCAGCTTGCGGACGCGATCGCC
The DNA here is from genome assembly GCA_910585765.1 of uncultured Lachnospiraceae bacterium. Lineage (GTDB taxonomy): Bacteria > Bacillota > Clostridia > Lachnospirales > Lachnospiraceae > COE1. The sequence continues at coordinate 48,352 of CAJUES010000001.1, forward strand.
GCCAAGGAGGATATCCGCAGGAATGAAGTGCTGGAGAAGCATGCCGACTGGGTGGATGAATTCCTTCCGAAATACGATACGGTCACGAGGGAAAATGTGATGGATATCATCAAAAAGGAGACCGGGATCGTGTTCGGCAAGGTGCTTGAGCACGCGGGTGTGTACAAGAGGGACGAGGCAGGAAAGGCGGCGTTCCAGCGGTTTATAGACAGTATTTAGATACATTTTCAGCTGTGAGGGGGGACTAAGGAGCAAGAGGATGGAGACATTTCGCAGTGACCATAAAAAACTGACAATTTCAGATGTGGCAGACGCGCTCCATGTTTCCAAGACGACCGTCTCGCGGGCGTTCTCCGGAAAGGGGCGCATCAGCGAGGACACCAGGCAGCGGGTTCTTGCCTACATCGAGGCGAACGACTACAAGCCCAACGTCATCGCAAAAGGGCTTGCGCAGAAGAAGACGTACAATATCGCACTGGTGATCCCCGGGGACTGCAATCTTGTGGATATGCCCTTCTTCCAGAACAGCATGCAGGGAATCTGCGAGGAGGCTTCCGCAAACGACTATGATGTCATGCTCGTGACGACGACAGCCAGCTCCTGTGCCAATCTGGAGCGCACGATCGCAAACAACAAGGTGGACGGCGTCATACTGAGCCGTTCTCTGGTGCGGGACAGGAATGTCGCGCTGCTCAGATCGCAGCGCACCCCTTTCGTGCTGATGGGGACATCGAGGGACGCAAAGATTCTGCAGGTGGACAACGACCACAGGGCGGGCTGCAGCGAGCTGGTGGGGCGTATGCTCGGCGGGGGGACTACTAGAGTGGGACTGATCGGCGGCAGCAAAAATTATATCGTGAACCGGACAAGGCGGCAGGGGTACGAAGATGCCTTCAAAAACGCAGGAGTGCAGCTGGAAGCGCAGCTGATCTTCGAGGATTGTGACAGACCGGACCGGATAGAGTCCGCGGTGAATGCGCTGATCCGGGAAAAAGTGCAGGGGATTGTCTGTATGGACGACGTGGTATGCTCTGTTGTGCTGCGGATCCTGGCAGAGAAAAACATCTCTGTGCCACAGCAGATCCAGGCTGCATCATTTTATGACAGTACACTGTTGAAAAACAATAAGCCGGCAGTCACATCACTGTTGTTTGACGACAAGGCGCTCGGAGCCCTCACCTGCAGGACACTTCTTCGCTGTATCCGCGGGGAAGATGTGGAGAGAAGGTCGCTGCTCGGCTACGAGCTTGCCGTCAGGGAGTCCACGATTTTCGCACAGCCCCGCACAGAGCAAATATGCCGCTGAAGCGGCGCATGGCATTGCGCTGCCTGATTTCATGATGAAAGCCTGAAGGGGGAGAACAGTATGCCTAAGAAAAAAAAGAAACCTGCGGAGTTCCGCTTTTATGAGATCCCGCAGGATGAGTCCGTGCTGGCGCTGACGGGCAGCAAATGGATACAGGTCTACGGTGAGAACATTCACAATATGCACTTTCACAATCTGCTTGAGATCGGTTACTGTCATTACGGGGATGGGGATCTGGTCATAGAGGATGATACGTATCGTTTCGACGCCGGGATGATCTCCTGCATCCCGGCAAACTACCTGCATGTCACCAGGAGTGACGCGAATGTCAGGGCATTTTGGGAATACATATATATCAGTCCGGAGGACATAGTAAGACAGTGGGGGAAATCAACGCAGGAGACCAGGCAGATCATGGATGCGGTCGGCAGGAAATCTTTTTTTGTCAAGGTCGAGGAGTGCCCTGCCATCGCGGCGCTGATCCGCGCGATCTTCGTCGAGATGCAGCACAGGAGCGCCCACTACCGGGAGTGTGTCAGAGGGATGGCGTATGCGCTGCTGTTTGAGATAGCGCGGTTCAACGACATGGGAGAAGAGCAGTCCGCCGGAAAGAGCATCAGCCTGCAGCTTGGGAGCGCGATCGAGTATGTGGACAAAAATTATCCGAACAATTTCAAGATCTCGGATCTGGCAAACGAGTGCCATATGAGCGAGACGCACTTCCGGCGCATCTTTCAGGAGAAGATGAACATGACACCCGTCGAGTATGTGAATTTCGTGCGCGTGCGCAAAGCGTGCGAGCTGATCGACAAGACGGACATCAGCATGGAGGATGTGGCGGAGAAAGTCGGGTTCGTCACGCCGTCCACGTTCAACAGGAATTTCCGGCGCATCATCGGGACATCGCCTTACCAGTGGAAGAAACGGCCGGACAATCACGAAGGCAGGCTGCTGGACTACAAGATATCAGCTTTGAAGGGCTGGTAGATTTTCGGAAGCATTTTGGTAAGGGAAATAAAATAGAAAACGAAATTGCGCGAAATAGAGAAGATTATAAAAACATAAAAGAAAGAGTGGATGCTATAATGAACATGCAGGACAAGATAAAAAATCCTCTGTTTTATGAGGAGAACAGGGTGGCGGCACACTCCGACCACAGATATTACGGGAGCGAGGCGGAGCTGGTGCAGGAGGTGCAGAGCCTGAGACGGTCTCTGGACGGCATATGGAAGTTCCGGTATGCAAAGAACATGGACGATGCGCCAAAAGATTTTTACAAAAGCGATGCCGACTGCAGAAGTTGGGAGGATATACGGGTTCCGGCGCACATACAGCTCGAGGGGTACGACAGACCGCAGTATGCCAACGTGCAGTATCCGTGGGACGGGCATGAGGCTGTAGGACCAGGCGGGGTGCCCGTGCGCTTCAATCCGACGGCGAGCTATGTGAAATATTTCACAGTGCCGGCGCAGTTTGAGGGAAAGCGGGTGTTTGTCTCCTTTCAGGGCGTCGAGAGCGGATTTGCGCTCTGGTGCAACGGCAGCTATATCGGCTACAGCGAGGACAGCTTCACGCCGTCGGAGTTTGAGCTGACAGACGTGCTGCAGGCTGGCGAGAACAAGCTGGCGGTGCAGGTGTACAAGTGGACGAGCGGGAGCTGGTGCGAGGATCAGGATTTCTTCCGGTTTTCGGGGATCTTTAGGAGCGTCTATCTGTATGCGGTGCCGGACACACACATCAGCGATGTCAGGATCCGCACGGATCTGAACGGGGAGTATTCCAGGGCGGATCTGGTGGTTACACTGACCGGGTTGATGAACAAAGCCACGGCTGTGTCGTCTGCAAGGGCAAGACTGGTGCTCACGGACGGTGCAGCAGCGATCGCGGAGGTTGAGACTGTGCTCACGGAGGGGGAAAACCAGCCGGTGCACATGGCGGTCGACGCGCCGAGGCTCTGGAGTGCGGAGAAGCCGTTCCTGTATGAGCTGACGATCACGGTGTACGGCGCGGACGGGAAAGTCGCGGAGCTGATCCCGCAGAAAGTCGGGTTCCGGCGGTTTGCGATCGACAACGGCATTATGACCATAAACGGAAAGCGCATCGTGTTCAAGGGCGCCGACAGGCATGAGTTTAGCGGGCGTTTTGGCAGGGTTCCCAACGAGGAGGAGATGCTGCAGGACATCGTTACGATGAAGCGCCACAATATCAACGCCATACGCACGAGCCATTATCCGAATGATTCCAGGCTGTATGAGCTCTGCGACGAGTACGGGCTGTATCTGATCGACGAGTGCAATATGGAAACACACGGCACGTGGGCTGCGGGCGGTGAGCATGTGCTGGAGAGCGTGATTCCGGGAGACCGGAAGGAGTGGGAGCCGCTGCTGCTTGACAGGGTGAATTCCATGTACCAGCGCGACAAGAACCACCCGTCGATCCTCATCTGGTCTTGCGGAAACGAGTCGTTCGGCGGTTCGGTGATCCACGCGATGTCCCGGAAACTGCACGCGCTTGACGACACGAGACTTGTCCATTACGAGGGGGTCTTCCATGACAGGCGCTACAATGACACCTCGGACATGGAGAGCCAGATGTACCCGAGTGCGGCAGCCGTCAAGGCATTTCTGGCGGAGCACAGGGAGAAGCCGATGCTGCTGTGCGAGTACACCCACGCGATGGGAAACTCCTGCGGGGCGATGCACAAGTACACGGATCTGACGGACGAGGAACCGCTTTTCCAGGGCGGGTTCATCTGGGACTATATAGACCAGTCGATCTATCACAAGGATCGATATGGCAACGAAGTGCTCGGCTACGGCGGCGATTTTGACGACAGACCGTGCGACTACAATTTCAGCGGAAACGGCATTGCCTACGGCGGCAGCAGAAACCCGTCGCCGAAGATGCAGGAAGTGAAGTTCAATTACCAGAATATACAGATCCGGGTGGACGGCGGCAGCTTTGAAGTCATCAACAAAAATCTGTTCACCAGCACATCCGAATACCAGTGCGTCGTCGCGCTGGCGCTGAACGGTGTTGAGATCGCGAGGGCGACGGTTGACACGGAGGTGGAACCGCTTTCCTCGAAAGTGTACCAGCTGCCAGTATTTGGGCACATGACGCCGTGGCGTGACGAGGAGCCATGGAGAGCGGTCCGGGGCGGCGAGTATGTAGCGACAGTGCGCTTTGTGCTGTCCTGTGACACGAAATGGGCGGAGCGCGGTCATGAGGTCGCATTCGGGCAGGGCGTGTATGCGATCGAGGTTGCGGGTGAGACGGACGGTGCCGGAGCAAAGGATCTTTCCGTGGATGAGGCCCCGATGTTTGAGGTCGCTGACGGCACATTCAATATCGGTGTGCGCGGCATGCACTTTGAGGCGCTGTTTGACAAGGGCGGCAAAGGTCTGGTCTCCTACGTGTATGCGGGCAGGGAACTGATCAAGGCCATTCCCAGGCCGAATTTCTGGCGCGCGCCGACGGACAATGACTGTGGAAACCAGATGCCATTCCGGTATGCACAGTGGAAGACGGCGAGTCTGTACCAGCAGATCAAGCCTGCCGTTGTCACAAAAAATGACACGGATGTCACAATACGTTTCAGCTATACACTGCCGACAGCGCCGGTGTCCGAGTGTTTCGTGACTTATAAAGTCACAGGCGACGGGACCGTCAGCACCACGTTGGAGTACGAGGCGCCGGAGGGTGTCACGGACATCCCGGAGTTTGGCATGCTGTTCAGGTTTGATGCGGATCTGGAAAACCTGACATGGTACGGATATGGACCGGAAGAAACCTACTGCGACCGCGAGAAGGGCGGCAAGCTTGGCATTTACCATAAAAAGGTCACGGAAAATCTGGCGGAGTACCTGGTTCCGCAGGAGTGCGGCAACCACACGGGCGTGCGCAGCGCACGCATCACGGACAACAAGGGAAGGGGCATCCTGTTCACCGGAAAGGATCTGAGCGTGAACGTGCTGCCGTACACGCCGCACGAGCTGGAAAATGCGATGCATGTCTATGAACTGCCGCCGGTCTATTACACGGTGGCGCGCATCGCACTCGGACAGATGGGGATCGCCGGGGATGACAGCTGGGGTGCGAGGACCCATGACGAGTATCTGCTGGATGCGGCGCATAAGTTAGTTCTGACATTTGATTTCAAAGGGATATAGAGATCCCGGATAAGGAGGAGTGAAAGTGGATAAATTTGTAGTGAACATTATCCATCGTCCGGAGATGGTTCCGGAGTATTCTGCGACTGTCACAGGACAGGGCAAGGAGGAGGATATCGGAGACAAGGCGCTCCTGACAGAATCCCTTGATATCTTCAAGACACAACAGAGACTGGCACATGAGAACGGGCTCAAGGTGACGATCCAGATGACATACGCATCACTGTTCAACGATGAGGCGGTGGAGATCGCAAAGCATGACCACGAGGAGTTTGGCGATGAGATCGCGCTCTCCCTGCTCGGTCTTCCCTGCGAGGAGTTCCGCGAGAAGTACAGGACAAAGGACTTCTGCATCTGGATGTTCTCGATGGAGGACAAGAAGGCGATCGTGAACGATGTCTTCGAGAAGTTCCATGACAGGTTTGGCTTTTATCCGGAATCGACAGGCTCCTACTACATGGATGCCGAGCTGACAAACTATATCAAGGAGAAATATCCGACGGTGAAGTGCGCGGTCGCGACATGCTGGGAGGAGGGACCGAAGGCGTACCACACCTGCAACAACTCGTGGTACACACTCTTTGACGGCGGTCCGTGGGCTCCGTGGATTCCCTCAAAGCAGAATACCCACGCGCCGGCGGCGAACGCGGCGGAGGACTCCGGTATCGTTGCGATCCCGCATCTGTCGAGGGATCTGATCGCGTGCTACGACGGAAACGGGTCAAACTTCGGCACGCATCCGCAGAACGTGCTCCGCGGCATGATCTACGATACCAGGACATGGGAGTACCCGTATCTCTACAACCTGATCGACCAGTACCGCGATCTTGCAAAGTACAACAACGGCTACTCCTACAACATGATGTTCGTGGGACCGGGCTGGATGAACAAGATGGGGCGCTGGGAGCAGCCGTACGAGCTTCTGTACAAGTCCTACAGCGACGGCTGCAAGTACTACGGCGATCTGAAGAAGGAAGGCAAACTCATCGATATGACGATGGCAGAGTTTGCCGATTACTACAGAGAAAAGAAGGGCGTCAACGCAGGCAACTACAATGAGCCGGAGTGTGCGCCGTGGCGGGATATCCTCTACGGTTCCGACAAGCAGCTGTTCTGGTACTGCGATCCGTACATGAGAGCCTGCGTGAACATGGACCAGGGCGGCGCGATCGTCGACCTCCGCCCTTATGTGGCAAAACTAAACTGGCCTGTCGGCATCGGCACGCCGCATGTGCAGGATGCCTCCTATCCGTTCCTGATCCAGGAGAAGTACCGCGCAGGGTACTTTACGCACTACGCGGGCGCAGGCACGGTGAGGAGCGCGAAGCTTTCATACAAGGGTGAGGAGGTCGATCTCTGCCTCTGCCCGACACACTGCCATTTCTCGGAGGAAGTGATCGACGGCAAAAAGACCAGGATCCTGACACTTGATCCGGTTGAGATCCAGTTCAGCGGTGTCACAGTGAAGCTGCAGACGAAGGAGTATTTTGAGGAGGGCGCATCCAACATCAGGATCGAGAGAAATATTCTCGAGATCAGCGACCCTGCCGCAGAGATCACGCTCGACGAGTACATCACGGCATGCTACGGCACGACGGAGTACCCGGAGGACATGACAGGCATCACGCTCGCATGTGAGGGTGAGAACGGCAGGACGATCAGCTATGAATACAGATGCCGCGATGCGAAGCTTGAGGGCGCGGACGCAGTGAGCGCAGTGATCCCCGCGATCGAGACGAAGGTCTCCCTCACCGCGTCCGACAAGGCGCTCGGCTATATCGAGGAAGGCTATGCGTTCTCCCCGATGTTCAAGCTCGGCTACAAGAAGACTATTTCTGATAAGGAGGTATTTGCAACATGGCTCAACTTGGAAAAGGCAAATTAAATTACAGATGTCCATCCTGCTTTATGCGAGACCTCGACATCGATATGTTCTACAATAAGGACACGGGCATCTACAGCTGCATCCGCTGCCAGTACAGAGGGACGGAGGAGGATGTGCTTGCAAAAAACGAGATGGTGAGATTCCGCTACCTCGACAGGGCAAAGCGGTTTACGAAGTTTGATTTTGACTGAGGAACTGGTTCAATACGGCAGGCTGCATCATCAGAATCGATAAAAACAGCACCTAAAATAGTAAAAGCAATACTGAAAGTCGGTTCATGGTATTGACGTGATATATATTGTGATATATACTATGGTATAGGGAGGTGCTTAAAGATGATGATGGCAAAAGTATTTGAAAATGGCAGAAGCCAGGCAGTAAGACTGCCAAAAGAGTATCGGTTTAGTGATAAGGAAGTGGCGATCAATAAAATCGGAGATGTTGTTCTGTTGATGCCAAAGGAAAACAAATGGGCAGGATTTTTAAGCAGCCTAAACCTTTTTTCTGAGGATTTCATGAATGATGGACGTGAACAGTCTGTGGAACAGGAACGTGATGCGCTATGAAGTATATGTTAGATACAAACATCTGCATATATGCGATTAAGCATAAACCAGATATTGTGATAAAGAAATTTCTTTCACATGACCCAGAAGAAATATGCATTTCAGCAATTACTTATGCGGAATTGATGCATGGTGTTGAGAAGAGCATGGCAGTGGAGAAAAATCGTGTTGCAATGTCTTTGTTCCTCTCGCCGATCACAATTTTGCAGTTTGACGAAAGGGCTGCAGAAGAATATGGGAGAATTAAGGCAGAACTTGAAAAGAAAGGAACACCGATTGGTCCGATGGACACATTGATAGCGGGGCATGCCAGGTCAAGCGGACTTATTCTTGTGACGAACAACACAAGAGAATTTAGCCGTGTGGTTGGCTTGGCAGTCGAAGATTGGACACAAGAGCAGAGATAACCTGTTTGAGCATGACATTGAAATATGCGAGGTTGTTGTGATCATGGCTGGTACTAGAGAGAATCAGAGTTAGTCATTCTGATCATTTCATTGACAGCTCGGAATACTTGTCGTTAAGTATTCCGAGCTGTTCTATCTCCGGATGGAGTACTAGAGCGTTGCATTTCTTCAAAAAGGCTGGGTACAAACTGGAAGGAGTCCAGGAGCTGGGATATTTTTGTGATGACAGGTATTATGATGTGATATTGCTTCGACTGCTGCGCGGGGAATATATGGCCGGACGGGGGATCAGAATGTGCTGAGCAGTCCTTTTCGCATGAAAGTTGAAAAAGTTCATTTAAAATTCATTGAATTATGGCATATTATCTGCTACAATAATCATTGGTTTGTGCAGTGGTCATTTTATGTCAATCAAGATACACTGCGAACGAAAGGGTTATTTGTAACGATGTCTGCCATGTGTTTTCCTGCGGTCGATCGGGAGGGCAGTCTGGTCAGGCAAAGATTTGTAGATTGGAGCCGTATATGAGTATTATAGAAAAAGTATTCGGTACGCACAGCGACCGCGAACTCAAGCGGATCGAGCCCATCGTAAAAAAGATCGAGAGTTATCGCGATGAGATGGGAAAGCTTACCGACGAGGAGCTTCGGGGCAGGACCGCGGAGTTCAAGCGGAGAGTGGCGGAGGGTGAAAGCCTTGACAACATTCTGCCGGAGGCGTATGCAGTCGTTCGCGAGGGCGCGAAGCGTGTACTAAACCAGGAGCATTACAGAGTGCAGCTGATCGGCGGTATCGTCCTGCACCAGGGGCGTATCGCGGAGATGAGGACCGGCGAGGGAAAGACGCAGACAGCGCTTCTGCCGGCATATCTGAATGCGCTGGAGGGAAGAGGCGTGCATGTCGTCACCGTCAACGACTATCTGGCAAAGCGAGACGCCGAGTGGATGGGACAGGTGCACGAATTCCTGGGGCTGAGAGTCGGCGTCGTGCTCAACGACATGAAACCTGATGAGCGGCGGGAGGCGTACAACTGCGATATCACCTATGTGACCAACAACGAACTCGGCTTTGACTATCTGAGGGACAACATGGTGCTCTACAAGGAGCAGCTTGTCCTGCGGGAGCTGCACTACGCCATCGTAGACGAGGTGGACTCCGTGCTGATCGACGAGGCGAGGACACCGCTGATCATATCGGGACAGAGCAGCAAATCCACAAAACTCTATGAGGTGTGCGATATCCTTGCAAGGCAGATGAAGCGCGGCGAGGATGTTCCTGAGATGACCAAGATGGACTATGTGATGGGCACGGAGCAGGAGGAGACAGGGGACTTTATCGTCAATGAGAAGGACAAGGTTGTGAACCTCACCGCCGCGGGCGTGGAGCGCGTGGAGAAGTTCTTTCAGATCGAAAATCTTGCCGACCCCGAGAATCTCGAGATACAGCACAATATCATATTAGCGCTGCGGGCGCACAATCTGATGTTCCGCGATCAGGACTATGTAGTGAAGGACGATGAGGTTCTGATCGTCGATGAATTTACGGGACGCATCATGCCGGGACGCCGCTATTCCGACGGTCTGCACCAGGCGATCGAGGCGAAGGAACACGTCAAAGTAAAGCGCGAGAGCAAGACGCTCGCCACGATCACATTCCAGAATTTCTTCAACAAGTTTGACAAAAAGTGCGGTATGACCGGTACGGCGCTCACCGAGGAGAAAGAGTTCCGGGATATCTACGGCATGGACGTGGTCGTCGTGCCGACAAACCGCCCGGTGGTGCGCGAGGACAGGCAGGACAGCGTGTATAAGACCAGAAAAGAGAAGCTCAAGGCGATCGTCGACACCGTGGAGCAGGCGCACGCCACAGGGCAGCCGGTGCTTGTCGGCACGATCACGATCGAGGCGAGCGAGGAGCTGAGCAAGATGTTCACGCGCCGCGGCATTCAGCACAAGGTGTTGAACGCGAAGTTCCATGAGCTCGAGGCGGAGATCGTCGCAGATGCAGGCCAGCACGGCGCGGTCACGATTGCGACGAACATGGCAGGGCGCGGTACGGATATCAAACTTGACGAGGAGGCGAGGGCAGCAGGGGGACTCATGATCATCGGTACGGAGCGCCATGAGTCGCGGCGTATCGACAACCAGCTGCGAGGGCGTTCAGGCCGTCAGGGGGATCCTGGTATGTCCCGGTTCTACATCTCGCTCGAGGATGACCTCATGCGTCTGTTCGGCTCGGAGCGTCTGATCAATATGTTCAATACGCTGGGCATTCCCGAGGGGCAGGAGATCGAGCACAAAATGCTCACGAGTGCGATCGAGAATGCGCAGAAGAAGATCGAGAACAACAACTTTGGTATCAGAAAGAACCTCCTGGAGTACGACCAGGTCATGAATGAGCAGCGCGAGATCATTTATGAGGAGCGCCGCCGCGTTCTTGACGGGGAGAGCATGCGCGACACGATCTACAAGATGATCACGGACATCGTCGAGAGCTCGGTAGACACGGCGATCAATGACGATCTCGAGCCGGAAGAGTGGGATCTGAAAGAGCTGAACACACTGCTGCTCCCGATCGTGCCGCTGCATCCAGTGGTGCTCGACCGCGTGTCCAAGAAGACGAAGAACGGTTTGAAGCACCAGCTCAAGGAGGAGGCTGTCAGGCTCTATGAGAGCAAGGAGGCAGAGTTCCCCGAGGCGGAGAACATCCGCGAGATCGAGCGCGTCATTCTGCTGAAAGTGATCGACCGCAAGTGGATGGATCACATAGACGACATGGACCAGCTGCGGCAGGGCGTGGGTCTGCAGGCATACGGACAGAGAGATCCGCTTGTGGAGTACAAAATGAACGGCTATGAGATGTTCGACGCCATGACAGCCAACATCAAGCAGGATACCGTGCGTATGCTGCTGCATGTCAAGGTAGAGCAGAAGATTGAGCGCGAGGAAGTGGCGAAGGTCACGGGCACAAACAAGGATGACACGCTGCAGAAGGGACCGAAGACGCGCGTGGAGGCGAAGGTGTACCCGAATGACCTGTGTCCGTGCGGCAGCGGCAAGAAGTACAAACAGTGCTGCGGGCGCAAGGCATAAAAATAAAACGAAGTTATTCTAAAGACGTCTCGCCATTGGACGAGACGCCAAGAATAACGAATCGTTTTAAGAAGAATGGCAGAGCCATTCTTCACGATAGGTATGATTCATAAATAAAGGTGGTGAACGCTATGGTAGAACTCGACCAGATGAAACAGGAGTTACAGACCTACGAAAGTCCATTAGCGGAAGTGAGGGATTCACTTTGACCTCGCCAACAAGGAGAGGCGGATCGAGGAGTTAGAGCGGGAGATGGAGGCACCCGGATTCTGGGACGACCCTGACCGCTCCAACAGACAGATGAAGGAATTAAAACAGCTCAAAGACACTGTTGACCAGTGCAGCGGGCTCAAGTCGCAGTACGAGGACATCGAGACTTTGATCGAGATGGGATATGAGGCGCAGGACGAGGAGATGATACCGGAGATCCGCGGGGAGCTGGACAGCTTTATCGAGACATTTGAGGCGCTGCGCATCAGCACGCTCCTGTCAGAGGAGTACGACAAGTGCAATGCGATCCTGAAATTAAATGCGGGCGCGGGCGGAACGGAGAGCTGTGACTGGGCGGGCATGCTCTACCGCATGTACACCAGATGGGCAGAGCGAAAAGGTTTTTCCATCGATGTGCTGGATTTTCTTGACGGGGACGAGGCGGGGATCAAGTCCGTGACTTTTCAGGTTAACGGCGAGAACGCCTACGGATATCTCAAATCGGAGAAAGGGGTGCACCGGCTTGTGCGCATCTCGCCCTTTAACGCGCAGGGCAAGCGTCAGACATCGTTTGTGTCGCTTGACGTCATGCCCGATATCGAGGAAGATCTGGATGTGGAGATCAACGAGGACGATCTGCGGATCGACACCTATCGAAGCAGTGGTGCGGGCGGTCAGCACATCAACAAGACATCCTCTGCGATCCGCATCACCCACATTCCGACAGGCACGGTCGTACAGTGCCAGAATGAGCGCTCGCAGTTCCAGAACAAAGATAAGGCAATGCAGATGCTCAAGGCAAAGCTGTATATGTTGAAGCAGGAGGCGAATGCCGAGAAGCTTTCCGATATACGCGGCGAGGTGAAGGAGATCGGCTGGGGAAGCCAGATCCGGTCCTACGTTATGCAGCCCTACACCATGGTCAAGGACCACAGGACGAACTTTGAGTCCGGGAATGTGGATGCGGTCATGGACGGCGCGCTGGACGGATTCATCAATGCCTATCTCAAGTGGAAGAACAGCGGGACAGCGCACGAATGAAAAAATACCTGACATTGATCCCACAGCGGGATCTGTCAGGTATTTTTATGCGTCCGTCAGCTGTCTGCGGTCTTGTTCCGCACGGACATGATATCCAGATAAAGGTTTGTCATCGCCATGTTCTGGTAGGGGACTACCCAGATCAGCGTGATGCCGCAGGTGAAGATACTGAGCAGGAATGCGGGGACAAAGCTCACGTACAGCAGGAACAGCCGCACTTTGTGCCCGCTCATGACTTCAAAGCTCTTCTTGAGGATCGTCGTGGCGCTCCAGTCGGGAAAGTCGAGCACCATGTAGAACGCTGGGAAGAAGGGCAGGGTCAGTATGAGTGAGATCACGGTGCACACGAACATGATCAGGTAGAATTTCATGGAAGCGTTGTACAGAATGCTGTAGGATTCAAGGAACTCGCTGCCCGCCATGGAGTTTCCCGCAAGGAGGAAACTAAGCTCGTTGACATTGCTCCCGCCGAGCGGAGCCAGGGAGATGATGATCTGTGCATATTGTGCCGATGCGATCTCAAGCGGGATCATGCAGATGGATTCAATGACGGCGATCACCGCGCCGATCTTGAGGATCTTGGCTGTATTTTCCTGAAAACCGCAGAATAGATCCCGGATGGTGCTCTGCATGCCGCAGGCTGATTTCAGGAAGATATAGGAGGTTCCGACATTTAATACAGAGGCGGCGACCTGTACGCCAAAGACTGCGATGTAGTTGACAACAAATCCGGCTGCATTGGATGCGGGAAACTGCGAGGACACGAGGTTCACTGCCATGAACGTGATGGCAAATTTCAGCAGGATCGCCCCGACTAAAATCCCAAGATACTGTCCGGTCTGTACTCTTGCCAGGAATTTTAACTCAAAGTTGCTTTTATATTGTGGCTGTTGCATAGTGTGAAATCCTTTCTCGTCCGACCGATGGTGTGACATGTCAGACTGAAACCCATTGTATCATGTTTAGTACAATAAAACAATGAAATCAAAGTGAAAATTTCTTGAATCGCGCGGGATTTTCCTATATACTTTATAATTGAACGCGCATATATTTTTACAATATGATTAAAGAGGTAAAGTTGAGCTATGGATATCATTTTAAAGCTAAAAGAAGAACTGAATGTAGAAAAATGGCAGGTCGAGGCTGCCGTCAAACTGATAGATGAGGGAAATACGATCCCGTTCATCTCCAGATACCGCAAGGAGGTCACGGGGTCGCTCAACGACGAGGTGCTGCGAAACCTCAACGAGAGACTCGGATATCTCCGAAATCTGGAGGAGAAGAAGGAGCAGGTGCTTGGCAGCATCGAGGAGCAGGGCAAGCTCACGGAGGAGTTGCGGGCGAAGATCCTGGCGGCGGAGACGATCGTGGCTGTCGACGACCTGTATCTCCCGTACAGACCCAAGAGAAAGACGCGCGCCAGCATTGCGAAGGAGAAGGGACTGGAGGGGCTGGCGGACATCATCCTGGCACAGGAGACGACGCAGCCGCTGACGGCGGAGGCGGAGCCCTATGTAGACGAGGAGAAGGGCGTAGCCAATGTAAAGGAAGCGCTGCAGGGCGCGATGGATATCATCGCGGAGATGATATCGGACGAGGCTGATCACAGGACATACATCCGTCAGGCGACCTTCGAGGAGGGGAAGATCACAAGCACGGCAAAGGACGCAAAGGCGCAGAGCGTGTACGAGATGTACTACGATTTTGAGGAGCCTGTCAACAAGGTGGCAGGGCACAGGGTCCTCGCGCTGAACAGGGGGGAGAATGAGAAGATCCTCACAGTAAAGATCGAGGCGCCCACCGAGCGCATCATCCGCTTTCTGGAGAAGAAGCTCATCACAAAGGATAACGCGAATACGACGCCGGCGCTGCAGGAGACCATCGCGGACAGCTACAGCAGGCTGATCGCGCCCGCGATCGAGCGCGATATCAGAAACGAGCTGACGGAGAAGGCGGAGGACGGGGCGATCTCGGTGTTTGGCAAGAACCTGGAGCAGCTCCTCATGCAGCCTCCTATTGCCGGGAAGGTAGTGCTTGGCTGGGATCCCGCATTTCGGACAGGCTGCAAGCTTGCCGTGGTGGACGCGACGGGAAAGGTGCTCGACACCAAAGTCATCTATCCGACAGCGCCCCAGAACAAGGTCGAGGAGGCAAAAAAGGAGTTAAAGAGGCTGATCGGCAAGTACGATGTGAGCCTGATCTCCGTGGGCAACGGCACGGCTTCGCGCGAGTCCGAGCAGGTCATCGTGGAGCTGATCAAAGAACTCGACACGCCGGTACAGTATGTCATCGTCAACGAAGCGGGCGCTTCCGTCTACTCGGCGAGCAAGCTCGCTACGGAGGAATTTCCGAATTTTGATGTGGGACAGCGGAGCGCGGCATCCATCGCAAGGCGCCTGCAGGACCCGCTGGCAGAGCTTGTGAAGATCGATCCGAAATCCATCGGTGTGGGGCAGTACCAGCACGACATGAACCAGAAGAAACTCAGCGAGGCGCTCAACGGCGTCGTGGAGGATTCCGTGAACAAGGTCGGCGTGGATCTGAACACGGCGTCGGCATCGCTGCTTGAGTACATCTCAGGCATCAACAAGACCATCGCCAAAAATATAGTGGACTACAGGGAGACCAACGGGCGCTTCCGCAACAGAAAGCAGCTTTTGAAGGTGGCGAAGCTCGGACCGAAGGCGTACGAGCAGTGTGCGGGCTTCATGCGCATTCTCGACGGCGACAATCCGCTCGATGCCACAAGCGTGCATCCGGAGTCCTATGACGCGGCGATGAAGCTTCTGGACAAGCTTGGCATTTCCATGGACGATCTGAAAGAGATCCAGAGGAAAGCCGCATCTGCAAAGACCGTGAAGGCGGAAAAGCAGGAGAGTGCAAAGAACCGCAAAAACAGCAAAAAGCAGAATATCGTCATCAAGAACACCAGCACTGCCATGGGAAAAGCGCTCGCGGCAGCCATGGGCGGCGTGACACTCGATGCGCAGCAGTCCCAAAATACAAAGGCGGAGCCCTCTGTGCCGCAGGCAGCGGCGGGCGGGCTGGAGAAGCGCGTCAGGGACAAGAAGAAGATGGCAGAGGAGCTCGGGATCGGAGAGATCACGCTGACCGATATCCTAAAGGAGCTCGAGAAGCCTGCGCGCGACCCGCGCGAGAACATGCCAAAGCCGATCCTCAGAAGCGATGTCCTCGAGATGAAAGACTTAAAACCGGGGATGCTCCTGAAAGGAACGGTGCGGAACGTGATCGACTTCGGCGTGTTCGTGGACATCGGCGTCCATCAGGACGGACTGGTGCACATATCCCAGATCACCAACAGATTCATCAAGCATCCGCTCGAGGCAGTCAGCGTCGGCGATATCGTGGATGTCAAGGTGCTCGATGTCGATCTGGCAAAGAAGAGGATCTCGCTGACGATGCGGCTGGATCAGGACGATAAAAAGAATATGTAAACACAAAAGTCCACTGTCAGCATCACTGCAATAGCTGACAGTGGACTTATTGTATCTGGAACAATGTGTCAGATGTGCATCCGCAGGAACAGAAGGTTTGGGATGGGCTCTACAGCAGTTCCAGCACCACCGTCTGGTATCGCTTTAGGTGGATGATGCCGCTATTTATGACAATCGTGTCATAATTTGACAGCAGGGTGCTCTTGACAGTGCCCGGCAGTGTGAGGGCGGCTTCGTCTGGCTTGGCGTTGTTGATGACGGCGACGCTCCTGCTGTCATAGCTGCGCCTGTACGCGATCACACCCGGCTCGTCCTCGTAAAGCGGATCGAACGAGCCATAGATAAACAATTCCTGAAAGTCCCCGGATTTTCTGAGCGCGATCATCTTTTTGTAGAATGCGTACAGGGAATTCGGGTCTTTTTTCTGAGTCTCGTAATTGATCTCACGGTAGTTGGGATTGACAGCAAACCATGGTTCGACAGTCGAAAATCCGGCGTTTGGCGCACTGTTCCACTGCATGGGGGTGCGCGAGTGTTCCCGGGATTCGCGGTTGATCTGGTCGAACGATTCCTCGGCGGTCATTCCGTTTCTGATCTGTTCTTCGTACAGCACGAAGGTGGTCGGATCCCGGAACTCGTCGAGCCGTTCTTTTCGAAAGTCCCTCATGCCGATGGCCTGTCCCTGGTAGAGGAACACGATGCCTGGCAGGAAAAAGTTGATGCCTGCCACCAGCGAGCTGCTGTAAAAGTCGATCTCGTTTTCTGGAATAAAGCGCTCCACGGTGCGGGAGAGATCGTGGTTTTCCAGATAGTTGCAGAGCAGTCCCCGTCCGTTGACCATCGCCTGTTTCTCGAACAGAAGTTTTTTGATCTCGTCCATCATTGCGACAGGCTGATCCTTCCACTTTGCGGAGTTGACGTGGAAGATGGAGTGGCAGAAGTCGAAGATGGTCGAGAAATAACCGTTTTCTCCGATGTATTTTTCGAGAGTCTCAGGCGGGAGCCCCTCGTCGACCTCGCCGATCGTCATGGCGTCGTGGCGCTGGAAGGTGTTTTCTTTGAGCTCGTTCAAAAAGACACCGATCCCCTCCGCGTTGGTAAAGAAGGCAAAGCCGTCTGCAAGACCGTCCGCGCCGTCCACGGGAAGGTCCGGGGCGGAAAAGTCTTTTTTCAGATGGCTGATGGCGTCGACGCGGAAACCGCGGACACCCAGGTCGAGCCATCGGTTCACCATCTCATATATTTCCTGGCGCAGGGCGGGATTTTCCCAGTTCAAGTCCGGCTGCCACTTGGTGAAGAGGTGGAGGTAGTAGCGGTTGGTGTCACCGATGCGCTCCCACGCGCTGCCGCCAAAGATCGAGCGCCAGTTGTTGGGGGCACCTTTGTCCGTTCCCTCCCGGATGATATAATATTTCCCGTACTTCCCGTCGGGATCCTCCAACGCCCGCTGAAACCAGGGATGTTCGGATGATGTATGGTTTACGACCAGATCCATCAGGATCCGGATGCCGCGCCTGTCGGCTTCCCGGATCAGCTCGATCAGATCGCCTTTATTTCCAAACATGGGATCGATCTCCTCGTAGTCCGAGATGTCGTAGCCGTGATCCTTCATGGGCGACTTGTTGACAGGGCAGAGCCAGATGACATTGATGCCCAGGTCGACGAGATCGTCGAGGTGCGCGGTGACGCCTTTCAGATCGCCGATGCCGTCCCCGTTCGTGTCCTGAAAGCTTTTGGGATAGATTTGGTATCCAATAGTGTTGTGCCACCAGTTCTTTAACATGTTGTGTTCCTCCTTAATCTGGTTTTGGTTATTTCTGTGATACGCTGTGTGGATTCCGTGTGGGAATCGAGAATGTGATCATTGTGCTCTGGTTCAGGATGCTGTTGATCTTTAGACCATACTCCTTTCCGTAGGTGAGCTGCAGGCGCTCGTGGACGTTTTTGAGCCCGTATCCCTGAGACTGGGTCTGCGTCAGCAGCGGGAGTTTCTCCGGCGGGATGCCAAGGCCGTTGTCCATGATGGTGAAGTGGACGAGGTCATTGACCTGTGTGACGGTGAGGAAGAGTGCGCCCCGCCTGTTCTGGTTGGGCAGGATTCCGTGCATGATCGCGTTTTCTACCAGGGGCTGGAGCAGCAGGTTTGGCAGTTCGAGCTCCGGGAGCGGGTCGTCGAGCTGATAAACGGCATCAAATAGATTATCGTTCAAAATCAGCTGGATTTCAATATAGGACCGCACATTTTTTATCTCGTCGGAGAGGAGGGTTTCCGCCCGTCCTTTGTTCAGGGTCGTCCGGTAAAAGGTGGACAGGAGCTGTGCCATCTGGCTGATCTCTGTCTGGCTGTTGAGGAGCGCCTTGCTGTTGATGGCGGAGAGACAATTGTACAGAAAGTGCGGGTTGATCTGCGCCTGCAGCGCCATCAGCTGCGTTTCTTTCAAGGTGATCTTGTTCTTGTAGTCCTCCACCACCAGGCGGTCAAGCTCGCGGATCATGTGCTGGAAGCTGTTGGTGAGCTCGCCGATCTCATCGGGGCAGTCATCGTGGATCTGTACCGTCAGATCCCCCTCCTGGACGCGGTGCATGGCGTCGAGCAGCAGATTTACCTTCTGCGTGAAGAAGCTGGACAGCAGGCCGCTGACCGCATAGATCAGGGCGAAGCACAGCAGCAGGATGGCGAATATTGTGACAGCCATCTTGTTTGCGGGGGCTGACACGAGGCGGGAAGGTTTCTCCAGCGTGATGATCCAGTCGTTTTTGAGCGGGCTGCTGACTTCGGCAGTCCAGTCTTCCCCGGGGGAGGTCTGCCCTTCTATGGCAGCGTCCGTGTAGTCATAAAAGATCTCCCGCGTATCTGCGATCCGCAGATGGCAATCGTTGGACAGGTCCGTCAGCACGTTGAAGAATTTTTCGGGTTTCAGCCGGATGCAGAGACAGTGCTGTGAGAAAGAGGTCACAAACTTGATGTACGGTGCCGGAACTCTCTGGATCAGGCACAGATAGCCGTCCTGGTCCAGGTGCCAGACGGGGGCGGCAGTGTCCTTGAGGGAGTCGTACCAGCGCTCGGACTCCAGGTCGGAGAGCGGGCGGAGCTGCGGTCCGTGAAACAGGTCGGTCCTGTCCACATACAGGGTGATCCGGGCGATCTCAGGGTGCTGTATATAGATGTTTTCGAGCAGGACATCATAGTCGTAGTGCAGCATCTCGAATTTTTCGATGATGCCCAGATTCTCCACAGAGGAGACGTTGACAATCGTTTCGGACAGAGCAAGGTAGGTCACAAGATTCTCATAGAGCTGGATCTGGTAGTCCAGGGAGTTGTAGGCTGTGTCGATGGCGGAGGAGAGCGCATCCCGCTCCTTGTCCAGCAGAAAGCCGTGCGTCTGGCGGTAGCAGAAGATACCCAGCGTGATCAGAGGAATGACGCCGGCCAGAATGCAGGTCAGTATCAGTTTGTTTCTGTATTTCAAGTTCAGATAAATGTCGAGAGCACGGTTTGGCAAGCATTTCATAGGGATTCCTCCTGTCGGTATTTTTCCGGCGATCTGCCAAAGTACTCCCGGAAGCTCTGGCAGAAGTATGAGTAGTTGGCGTAGCCGACGCTGGTTCCGATGTCGATCACCTTGCGGCTGGTGGTGCGCAGCAGTTCGCTCGCCTGCTCCATGCGCACCTGACGGATATACTGTGAGAGACTTTTCCCGGTGCTTTTTTTGAAGAGCCTGCTCAGGTAATCCGGTGTCAGATAAACGAGTGAGGCGAGCATTTCCACGGAGAGGTCCCGGCTGTAATTCTGGTTGATATAGTTCTGCGTCGAGACGATCTCGCGCCGGATATCGAGCGCGGAGGCAGCACCGTAATTTTGCACGATCTTATCGGCGAGGGACTGGATCGTGCGGATGATTTCCAGAATATCCTGTTGGATGTACAGCTCCGTGATCAGGGTGTCGAGTGATTTTTCGGTGTTGTCCGGCAAAAAGGGGTACAGCGTGGTGATCAGGTTGGAAAACACGAATTTCACAAAAATCTGGGACTGTTTTGCGGGCTGGCGGTATTTCTGAAAGAGCAGGTCCAGATTCTGTGTCAGTCCGGCGCTGTCCTTGTCGCAGAGGCAGCGCCTGATCATGGACAGGATGGCGTTATCGTCCAGCTCGTCCTGGGATCTTCTGGGGAGACCTGCCAGCTCGTAGGAGAGGACGTGGGTCTCAGGATTCCAGAAGCGCTGTTCCATCTGCTGTTCCGCGAATGTATAGGCGTCCTGCAGATTGGAATATCCGTGGACTGGATGGCTGATGGAGAGATAGCAGTCCGTCCGAAAGCTCTCCTTGATATAAGTGTGCAGATCACAGCCGAAACTGTGCGCACTCTCGGTCTCTCTGCGCAGAAACAGCACGGACTGTGTGGAGGAGAGGTTCAAGGTCTCCATATCCAGCTGCATCTCGCACCGGAGTTTCTCGTAAAATACGGCGTAGTTTTTTCGAGAAAGTGCAAAGGGAAGTCCAGCAGTACCACCTGGCGAAACTCGTTGAGCAGGCGGATGATCTCCGGGGATACCCCGGCGGGAAGTGTGCCGTTGATACATCCGTGCAGTGCGTACTGTACCATGTAGGACTGCTGTGTGTCCTGCAAAAGTCTCAGATCCTGCTCCTCGTTGAGCAGGTGGATCACATCTGTGATGGTGGCCTCGAGTTCCTTTGGCACGACAGGCTTTAAGATGTAGCTTACCGCTCCGAGTGTCATGGCAGTGCGCGCGTACTCGAACTCCGCATAGCTGCTGAAAATGATCGTCTTGATGCCCGGGAGCAGCTCCGCAGCCCGTTTTGCGAGGTCAAGTCCGGAGGAGGCCGGCATGCGGATATCCGTGAACAGAATATCGGCCGGCCAGGTTTTTAACAGTTCCAGGGCTGTGGAAGCGCTCTCTGCCTCCCTTAATTCCAGTGGAAGATCTGCGGACTGGATCAGATAGCGGATGCATTCCCGCTCGGTGCTCTCGTCGTCCACAATAAGCATTTTGAACATATCTTGCTCCTTTATCTGTGAAAAAGTATTCAGGTTTTATAAAAACATATCACTATTTTGCATATTTTGGAACAACTTATATAAAGAAAACAGAAATTTGATATATTTTTCGGAAATTTTATATTTTCGTGAAAATCATTTTTTGATATCGTAAAATTAACACAATGCATGCATGTTTGTTGCGATATAAATCATTACAGAATCACAAAATTGGAGGTATAAACGATGAAAAAGAAAACTCTCAGCCTGTTGCTGGCAGCCGCGATGGTCATGGGGTGCATGACAGGATGCGGCGGTGCGGAGGAAGACTTCACGGCAAATATGAGTGACGACGAAAAGGCGGCGTGGGAGGCGGCGGCCAATGATCCCTACGGGAAATATCCCGAGCTCGTGACCTACACGACAGGTTATGTCCTGACCTCGCAGGGAGCAGACACCCTGTCGGGAACAGCCTACGAGCAGGATACGCCGACGGACAACGCTTACACGCGGTATGTGAAGAATCTGATCAATGTGCAGAACGAAAATACATTTGAGGCGCAGGCAGGTGACGACTACGACCAGAAGGTCTCCCTTGCGATCGCGGCGCAGGATATTCCGGACATCATGCATGTCGCGGACTACTCGACGCTCGTGGAGCTGGTTGAAAACGACATGATCGCCGATCTGACGGATATTTACAACAATCTGGCGTGCGATACGGTGAAGTCTTCCTATGAGAGCTACGGGGCGAACAACCCGCTGGATGCGGCAACCTTCGACGGCAAGATCATGGCGATCCCCAAGACACAGCTGAGCGACGGCCAGGATTTCCTGTGGCTGCGCAAGGACTGGCTGGACAATCTTGGTCTGGAAGAGCCCTCCACAATGGATGAGGTCGCAGACATTCTCAGGGCGTTCATCAATGACGATCCCGACGGCAACGGGCAGGCGGACACGGTAGGGCTTGCAGTGCTGCCGACAGTGTACGGCGGATATCCGAACAATCATTTTGGCATCGACAATTTCTTTACGGCGTTTGACGCGTATCCGGAGATCTGGATCAAGGACAGCGAGGGCAAGGCAGTGTACGGTTCCGTACAGCCTGAGATGAAGGATGCCCTGCAGCTTCTGTCCGACTGGTATGCGGAGGGGCTGCTCGACAAGGAATTCACGACGCGCACCACGGACGATATTGTGGCGCTCATATCCGGCGGACAGTGCGGTGCGTATGTCGGCCCGTGGTGGTCGCCGTTCAACCCGGCACAGACAGCTTCCTATGCGAATAAGGATGCAGAGTGGGTGAACGTCAGTGCGCCGGTAGGCTCCGACAATAAGATCAATGGCATCAACACAAAACCTTATGCGGGCTTTGTCGTGGTGCGCAAGGGCTATGAGCACCCTGAGATTGCGATGAAGATCGTCAATATCAACTCGGAGTACGCCAAGAAGGATACCTCGGATGCTGCCAAGGAGATCATAGAGAATCAGACCATCGCGTACTTTAACTGGCCGCTGTACTGCCAGGTGCAGCCCGGAAACAACGCGGAGATCATGACTGCCAATGTGAAGGCGGTCCTGGACGGCAGTGCGGATGTCTCCACGCTGGACACGGAGGAGCTCGGCTACTATGAGTCGGCAGTCCGGTATCAGGAGGCAGTGGACGCAGGACAGAAGGCTGAGTCCGCGGACTATTCCCAGTATATGTCCCGTCTGGTGGCGATCAACAAGTTCAGCGAGGAGCCGGCAAACTTTATGACGCCCGCGTACTTTGAGACGTCGGAGAGCATGAAGACAAAGTGGGCATCCCTCGAGAAGCTGGAGCAGCAGACGATATTGAAGATCATCGTGGGAGAGGCAGACATGTCCGCTTTCGACGAGTTTGTGGATAACTGGACATCTGCGGGCGGTCAGACGATCACGGAAGAGATCAACGAGGAGCTCTCCGCGAAATAGTCTGATCGGTCTTTAGGACAATGATATTCAGGATATGAGATTGTTTACAGAAAGATTTGAATAGAAAATGGAAATGGAGGGGGTTCTATGAGACAGGGAAATAAGACAGCCGCCGCCGGGGGGAAGACGGAGTTTGCGGGCAGGGAGAAGAGAATGTTCCACCTGATGCTGCTGCCCGGCATGATCATGCTGTTCCTGTTCGTTTTTGTACCGCTGTTCGGCTCTTTGATGGCGTTTCAGAACTATGTTCCTGCCAAAGGGATCTTTGGCTCAAAATGGGTAGGGCTCGACAACTTTAAGTTTATCTTCAGCCTTCCCGACAGCCGGCAGGTGTTCGTGAACACGCTGGTCATCGCTTTTGCGAAGCTGATCTTCAATATCATCGTGCCGGTGTCGTTTGCGATCCTGTTAAATGAGATCACGGTCGGCATCTGCAAGAAGTTTTTCCAGACCGTTGTGTATCTGCCGCATTTCCTGTCGTGGGTTGTGCTCGCGACGGTCGTGACCAACATGTTTTCGCTCTCCGGTCCCTTTAACGCGCTGGTCACAGCGTTTGGGGGAGAGCCGGTACAGTTTCTTGCAGACAACAACTGGTTCCGCCAGGTGATCGTGGCGACGGATGTGTGGAAGGAGTTCGGTTACAACTCCGTGGTATATCTGGCGGCCCTGACAGGCATTGACTTAGGACTGTACGAGGCGGCTTCCATCGACGGGGCAAACCGTTTTGAGCAGACGCTCCACATCACACTGCCGAGCCTGATGCCGACGATCATACTGATGACCGCGCTGAACCTCGGAAATATTCTGAATGCAGGATTTGACCAGATCTTCAACCTTTACAATCCGATCGTGTATGAGACAGGGGATATCATTGATACATATGTGTACAGGATCGGTATGGTTGAGCGCCAGTACAGTATCGGTACGGCGGTCGGACTGTTCAAATCGGTTATCAGTTTCCTGCTGATCATGGGTGCCAATAAAGGGGCAAAGAAACTCACCGGCAGCGGTATCTTTTAAGGAGGGGATGGAATCATGGTAAAGAAATTAAATGGCAAAAGAGTTGTCTCCATGGTGATCGTGTGGGCGGTCGTGGTGATCCTCACGCTGAGCTGCCTGCTTCCGCTGATCAATATGCTTGCGATCTCCCTCAGCGGGAGCGATGCGGTTGCCGCGAACGAGGTGGGCTTTATCCCGAAGGATTTTACGCTCGTCACCTACAAGAAACTGCTGGAGGACGCACAGTTCTGGAAATCGTTCCTGATCTCGGTGGAGAGGGTGATCCTGGGACTGCTCATCAACATGTTCTTCACAGTGAGCATGGCGTATCCGCTCTCCAAGAGCAGGAAACGCTTTCCGGCGCGCGAGGTCTACATTAAATTCGTCATTTTTGCAATGCTGTTTTCCGGCGGCATCATTCCGCTGTTCATGGTAGTCAGCAATCTGCATCTGACCAATACGATCTGGGCGCTGGTGCTCCCGGGTGCCGTTCCCGTGTTCAATGTCATCCTGCTGATCAACTTCTTCAAGGGTGTGCCGGAATCGCTGGACGAGGCGGCGCGGATCGACGGTGCGAGCCCGATTGAGATCCTGGTAAAAATCTATCTGCCTGTATCTCTCCCCGCACTTGCGACCGTGGCGCTGTTCTCCATAGTCAACCATTGGAACGACTATTTCTCGGGGTTGATCTACATGAGCAAGTCGGCGATGTACCCGCTGCAGACTTATATCCAGCAGCTCACGGTGGACATCACGCAGGTGACGGACGCAGAACAGCTAAAACAGATGGCGTCCATGAACAACCGCACGTTCAACGCGACCAAGATCGTGGTTTCCACGATCCCGCTGCTGATCATCTATCCGTTCCTGCAGAAATATTTTGTGTCCGGCATGGTGATCGGCGCAGTAAAGGAATAGCACAAATCATACGATTTATATAGTGAGAGAGGCTCCTGCGGTCAGTCGGGAGTCTTTCGCATCCTAAGGCATGAATGCCTGTAATGAATGCCTGTAATGAATGCCAATAAGTAAGGAGATGTTTGTATATGGCAATTGTAGTGGAAAAAAACGGCAGGCTGTTCAACCTGCACACGGCGGACAGCACCTATCAGATGTATGCCGATGAGTACGGCGTACTGCTGCACACCTATTATGGAAAGCGGATCGACGGGGAGAACCTTGCGGATCTGATCTTTCAGGTGGATGTGGGATTCTCGGGCAACCCGGAGGAGACGGTGGGAAACCGCGAGTATTCGCTGGACTGTCTGCCGCAGGAGCTTCCCTCTGACGGTGTGGGTGACTACCGCGAGAGCTGTATCTCACTGCTGCATGAAAATGGCAGCATGGCGGCGGATTTCCGCTTTGAGAGCTATGAGGTATTTCCGGGTTCCTACAAAGTGGCGGGGATGCCTGCGCTGTACGACAGTGACGGCGAGAAGGGCGAAACCCTTGTGATCACCATGCGGGAGAAGGCGTCCTCGGTGGTCGTGCGCCTGTGCTATGGCGTGTTTGAGAAGGAGAATGTGATCACCAGGGCAGTCCGCGTTGAAAACCGCGGGGAGAGCCGCGTTGTGCTCGACAAGTGCCTCAGCTGCTGTCTGGATTTACAGTTTGGGGAGTATGACCTCATCACCTTTGCGGGCAGGCATACCATGGAGCGCGGGCCGGAGAGGAACAGGGTGCGCCGCACGAAACTCGAGGTCGGCAGTATGCGCGGGACTTCCAGCCATCAGTACAATCCAACGGCGATCCTCTGTGTGCCGGACGCGACGGAGGACTACGGCGACTGTTACGGGCTGTGCCTGGTGTACAGCGGCAATTTTACGGCCTGTGCACAGATGGACCAGCGGGGACAGACGAGGGTGCTGATGGGGATCAACCCGGAGAAGTTTTCGTTCCGTCTGGAAAAGGATGACTGCTTCGACGCGCCGCAGGTGATACTGAGCTATTCGGACGCTGGGCTTTCCAGGCTATCCTGGCAGTATCACCGGATCCTGCGGGAGCACATGTGCCGCGGGAAGTATCAACACGCAAAGCGGCCGGTGCTTCTCAATAACTGGGAGGCGACGTATTTTCACTTTAATCAGGAGAAGCTGGTCTCGCTCGCAAGGCAGGCGGCGGAACTCGGCATTGAGATGCTGGTGCTCGACGACGGCTGGTTTGGAAAGCGGGATGATGACAACAGCGGTCTGGGGGACTGGTATGCCAACGAGCGGAAGCTGGGCGGCAGCCTGAAGGAACTGGGCGATCAGATCCACGCGCTGGGCATGAAGTTCGGACTGTGGTTTGAGCCGGAGATGATCTCGGAGGACAGCGACCTCTACAGGGCACATCCGGACTGGGCGATCACAATACCGGGCAGGGAGCCGAACCGCGGCAGGAACCAGCTCGTGGTGGACATGAGCCGCGCGGATGTGCGGGCGTACTTATTTGAGCGGCTCTCCGACATACTGGAGCACGCGCCCATCGACTATGTCAAGTGGGATATGAACCGGAGCATCTGTGACATCTACAGCCGCCAGTTTGCCGGAGATCGGACAGGCGAGGTCTACCACCGCTTTGTGCTGGGCGTGTACGAGCTGATGGAGCGCATTATACAGCGGTTCCCGGATATCTTATTGGAGAGCTGCAGCGGGGGCGGCGGGCGGTTTGACGCGGCGATGCTGTACTATTCGCCGCAGATCTGGTGCAGCGACAACACGGATGCGGTGAACCGGCTCGATATCCAGTATGGCACGTCCTTCTTTTACCCGGCCAGCAGCGTAGGCGCTCATGTGTCTGCGGTGCCAAATCACCAGACAGGGCGTGTCACGCCGTTTGCCACGAGAGGCCATGTGGCGCTCTCCGGCAGCTTTGGCTACGAGCTGGACTTAAATCGGATCACCGACGAGGAAAAGGCGATGGTGCGGGAGCAGATCGCGGATTTCCATAAATATTATCAGCTGACGCACGAGGGGACGTACTACAGGCTCACACCGCCGGGCGGCAGGTTCTGTGCGTGGGAGTTTGTCGACGAACAGCGTGACCATGCGCTGCAGACGCTGGTGATGACCTCGGCGGAGAGCAATCCGCTCCCCGTGCACACCACAGTCAAGGGACTGTCGCCCGACAAGTATTACCGTTGTTCCGCCGACAGCCAGATCAGGACCGGACGGACATGGATGAACGCCGGGCTCACGCTGCGCAAGATCCCGCATGAGTACGAGAGCGTGCTGATAGAGTGGAGTGCGGTGGAGGAATAGTATAGTTTCATAAGAAAGGAGAAGCGTATGGAAAGGAATGTCAGAATAACATGGCAGTACAAAGATAACGGGACGTTTGCGCTGCTCTGGGGAGACACTGCAGTCCTGACAGGCTACGCAAAAGCGTATCATGTCGACGGCAGGGGGATCGACACCAGGACAGCAGTCTTAAAAAGGCAGGAAATGACGCATGGGGAGAGAGGACAGGTACTTACATTTCATGCGGAAAACGGTCTGTGCCTGACACAGCGCCTGTCCTTTTCTGACGATGGCACACCGATGGTCTCTTGCGCGCTGTCCGCACAGGACGGACAGCCGGTGGAGACGAACCGGCTGCTGCCGCTGATCGCGGAGGGGCTGGGCGACAACGCGCCCAGGATATGGAAGAGCATCTGGAGCAAGATGCTGCTGGTTCCCTACGACAATACGATGTGGCTGCGCTACGAGGCACAGCCGCTGCGCGCGGGGCGAAAGAGCTATGATATGACCGTTCTGTTTCAGGAGGACAGCAGGGAGGGGCTGCTGATCGGTGCGGCAGATTTCTCTGTGTGGAAGAATGTCATCATCTGCTCGGGAACCGATGCGAAGAGCTTATGGATCCAGAGCGGCATCGCGGACGAGGGGACGCACGACAGCGTCCCACACGGCAGCCTCATCGGGGAGAGTGTGGAATCTGCGCGCTTTTATATAGTGTATGGAGCTGACTACAGAAGAATCCTCGAGACATACGGCGATCTGCTGGCGTCAGGGGGAACGCATCTGACGTGGACGGAAGGGGTGCCGTTTGGCTTCAACAGCTGGGCAGGGCTGGCATTCCGGCTGAACGCGGACAATTTTCGGAAAACCGGGCAGTTTCTGCGCGAAGTGCTGCGTCCGATGGGATATGAGAATCAGGGACTCACTTATATGAATCTGGACGCCGGGTGGAATGCGATCCCGGAGGACAGGCTGGTGTCGCTGGTTCACGAGCTGCACGGGAGCGGACAGAAGGCGGGGATCTACGATTCGCCCTTCGCCTTTTTCGGCAAGGACGAGGACATTGAGAAGGAGATTCCGGGTGCGCCGGGACACTGCTTTTCGGAGATCCTGCTGCGGGACTGTGATGGGAATCCGCTCGCGCGGGTGGACGGGGCGATCCCGCTCGACGTAACGCATCCTGTCTGGCGGCAGCAGATGGAGTGGAAGCTGTCCCGCTTTGTGCGGTGGGATTTTGACTACGTGAAGCTTGACTTCATGACGCACGGCGGCATGGAGGGCTGTCATTATGACAGGAATGTCCGAACGGGGCGGCAGGCGATCGCGGCTGGATATCAGATGATCTCCGCGTATCTGTCGCCTGAGCGCATCGGAAAGCCTTTTTTTATCAGTCTCTCCATCGCGCCGCTGTTTCCGTGCGGTTTTGGCCATGCGAGGCGCTTTTCGTGCGATGCGTTCGGGACGAACGAGGACGTGGAGTACGTGCTCAACGCCCAGACTTATGCATGGTGGCAGAGCGGGCGGCTGTATGCGCTCAATGATCCGGACCATATCTGTCTGCTAAAGGGTGTCTTCACGGACAGGGACAGCCTGGAGGGGGAGGCACGGGCGCGCTACACCTCGGCAGTGATCGCCGGCACGGTGATGATGCTCAGCGATGATTTTGAGCGTCCCGAGGCGCGCAGCCGGGCGGAAAAGCTGGCGACGAACCGCGAGGTGAACGCGCTCGCCGCATCGCGTGTGTCCTTCTGTCCGGTGGAGTCCGCGGGCGCTTCCGCGTCGGCAGCGTTCACAGCCACGGTGGACGGGAAGCAGTGTCTGGCGCTGTTCCACTGGCGGGAAGGCGATGAGACGGTGCAGGTGGAGTGCGGGCACGCGGGGATCCGTCCGGGAATCCGCTACAAGGAGCTGTGGAGCGGAGAGCAGATGCAGGACGAGGACGGTGTCCTCCGCTGGAGAGCGCATGGCTGCGATGCGGTGCTGCTGAGGGAACTATAGAGGTGAGGGACGGCTGCGCGAGGAGCTGTCGGATAGACGATGATAAAGCGGGACAGCCCTGCATTCCTTTATCCGTTATGGGTAGGGGATGCAGGGCTGCTTTTTTATGCACACGGGCGTCCGTCAAAGGTCGGAACAGTGATAGCAGTAAGTCTGACCAGTTATAGAATCTGGCGGTTAAAACTGGTATGTTTATTTTACAATATACTTTATGTAGGAGGACTTACAAATGCAGAACAAAGTGTGGAAGAAAAGAATACTGGGTCTGACAGCGGCTGCGATGGCTGTGCTCGTGACGGCGTGCGGCGGATCCGGCACAGAACAGCAGGGCGGGGCTGAGCCCTACACGGTCACGCTGGTGCTCAAGGGCTCCCAGCAGCCCGACGAGGAGCGGATCGAGCAGAAGGTGAACGAGATCCTGGAGAAGGATCTGGACGCGCGGCTGGATCTGGTCGTGCTGCCGTGGGCGAGCGCTGACCAGCAGATCCAGCTGATGCTGGCAGGGGATGAGAAGATCGACATGCTCTATACGACGGGGACGACTGCCGTGCAGTACATGAACAGCGGTCAGATCGTCGATATGACGGCGCTGATCGACCAGTACGGCACGAACCTGAAACAGATCTTTGGGGAGGATGTGCTCAAGTCCAACAGTGTGGACGGGTTTGTGTACGGTGTTCCGAACCAGATCGAGCGCGGCAGCATTCCGGCTATCTATATGCGGAAGGACCTGGTGGAGAAGTACCAGATCGACACGTCCGCCATCCATGAGCCGAAGGATATGGAGACTGTGTTTGAGACAGTACGGGCGGGAGAGCCGGATATGAAGATGCTGTTCTCCGCAAACGAGGATGCGCCGCTGAGCCGCCTGTTTAACGGGGACAATCTGGCGGACAACAACTACCTTGGCGTGCTGCTGGACCAGGAGAACAGCACGACGATCGTGAACCTCTATGCCAGCGACTGGTACAGGGAGACGGCGACGATGCTGCACGACTGGTACGAGAAGGGCTATATCAGCAAGGATGCGGGAACCGACACGGAGAACTGGCGTACGGTGTGCAAGGCGGGCAATCTGTTTTCCATCTTTTTCTCGTACCACCCGGGAACGCCGGTGGAGTTTGAGAGCTCGACGGGATATGAGTTTGTGATCGTGCCGTTTTCTGATCATCCGATCAAGAACTGTTCGACTTACAACAATGTAAATTTCTCGATCGCGCAAAACTCGGAAAATCCGGAAAAGACGATGCAGGTGCTGGATTATATCTACGGAAGCCCCGAGGTCATGAACCTCTTAAACTGGGGCGAGGAGGGCACAGACTATGTGATGGAGGACGCTGCCAGCGGGATCATCAACTACCCGGAGGGCATCACGGTGGACAATGTAGGCTACAGCCTGAACCTTGGCTGGGAGCTGCCCAACCAGTTCATCGCCCACAAGTGGACGGGTTCCGACCCGCAGCTCTGGGAAAAGATGGAGGAGTTTAACGATTCCGCGAAGGACTCCAAAGCGGTCGGTTTCTTCTTCAACAGCTCGGGTTACGAGAACCAGATCGCGGCACTCAGCAATGTGGTCAAACAGTATTCGGTGTCCTTAAACAGCGGTTCCGCAGACCCTGAGGTCTATATCCCGCAGTTCCTGGAAGCGCTGGAACAGGCTGGCATCGACGAGCTGATCGCTGCCAAGCAGGAGCAGTTTGACGCGTGGCTTGCCGGCAGATAAGAGGAGAGGATCGCATGAAGAAGAAAACAGACGCAAAGCATTTTCGGGAACACCTGCCCCTGTATCTGATGCTGCTGCCGGGGCTGGCGTACCTGCTGATCAACAACTATATCCCCATGGCGGGTATCATTATCGCGTTCAAGAAGCTGAATTTTGCCAAGGGGATCCTTGGCAGTCCGTGGGCGGGGTTTGAGAACTTTAAATTTCTGTTCAACTCGCCGGACGCATGGATCATCACGCGCAACACGCTGCTGTACAATGTCGCTTTCATAATCGTGAACATGGTCGTGGGCATCGCGATCGCGATCCTGATCTGCGAGGTGCGCAGCACGAAGCTCAAAAAGCTGTACCAGAGCGCGATACTGCTCCCGTTTCTGATGTCCATGGTCATCCTGAGCTACATCGTGTACGCGCTGCTGAGCTCGGAGAACGGTCTCGTCAACAATTCGCTCCTCGCCGCGTTGGGGATCGAGGGGATACAGTGGTATCAGGAGCCGAAATACTGGCCCTTTATATTGATCATCGCCAACTGCTGGAAGGGTGTGGGATACGGCTGCCTGATCTATATTGCCTCCCTGATCGGA
Source organism: uncultured Lachnospiraceae bacterium (assembly GCA_910585765.1). Lineage (GTDB taxonomy): Bacteria > Bacillota > Clostridia > Lachnospirales > Lachnospiraceae > COE1. The sequence continues at coordinate 79,960 of CAJUES010000001.1, forward strand.
ATCGATCCTTCTTTTTATGAGGCTGCCAGGCTGGACGGTGCCAGCAAATGGCAGGAGATCACAAAGATCACCCTGCCAAGCCTCACCCCCACGATCATCACGCTGCTGCTGCTGAGCATCGGCAGGATCTTCTACTCGGATTTCGGGCTGTTCTACCAGGTGCCGATGAACTCCGGTGTGCTCTTTCCGACGACGAACGTGATCGATACCTATGTGTACCGCGCGCTGATCGAGCAGGGAAATATCAGCATGTCCTCCGCGGCGGGCGTGTATCAGTCCCTTGTGGGCTTTGTGATCGTGATTGCAAGCAACTGGATCGTGCGCAGGGTCGACAAGGAGCGCGCACTGTTTTAATCGTGAGAGGAGAAAGAATATGACGGACTCAAAAAGCAGCAGGCAGTTTCAGATCGGGATCAACGCAGTGTTGATCCTGGTCACACTGATGGTGGTGCTGCCGTTTTTACTGGTATTTGTCTCGTCCATCACGGACGAGAATGTTCTGATCCGCAATGGGTATTCCTTTTTCCCGGAAAAGATCAGTTTTTATGCCTATCAATATATCATACGCCAGGGGGATAAGATCCTGCGTGCGTACGGGGTGACGATCCTGGCGACCTTTCTCGGCACAATACTCAATGTGGCAATGTCTGCCCTGATGGCGTATCCGCTGTCTGTCAGGACGCTGCCGTACCGCCGGGGGATTACCTTTTTTATCTTTTTCACCATGCTGTTCAACGGCGGTCTGGTGCCGACTTATTTGATGTATGTGAATTATTTTCACATCAAAAACACGTTGTGGGCGCTGGTCATCCCCAATCTGCTGCTCAGTGCGAACAATGTGCTGATGATCCGCAGTTACTATATGACGAGCATTCCGGACGCGCTGTTTGAGGCGGCAAAGATTGACGGCGCGGGGCATCTGAGGATATTTCTGTCGCTGGTGCTGCCTCTGGGCAAGCCGATTCTTGTGACAATGGGACTTTTTTCCGGTCTGGCGTATTGGAATGACTGGACAAATGGGTTATATTATTTATCAGGGAATGCAGGACAGAAACTGTACAGCATTCAGAACCTGCTGAACCAGATGATAACGGATATCCAGTATCTGGCTAGTGGGAAGGTTGCAGGAAATATCGGCGCCGAGGTTGCCAAGCTGCCGGCGACTTCCATTCGAATGGCGATCGCGTTCATCGCGATGCTGCCGCTGTTCATCATATATCCGTTCCTGCAGAAGTACTTTGCGGAAGGTATCACGCTGGGCGCTGTGAAAGGATAATGCGAAAAAGGGCTGAGGAGGAGATTTATGCATAGTGCGGAACGCAGAAAGCAAAAGACAATGGACCAGCAGATGAAGCGTTTTCTGTGTGTGCTGCTGCTGGTGCTGGCGGTCTACACGGCGGGAAGCATGCTGATACTGGGGCGGGTGCGCCACCAGACGCTGCGGGATATGGATGAGATGTCGGAGCTCTATATGCGCGAGCTGGACAGCCGCTTTCTGCGCATCAGCCGCAGCCTGTTCTCCACGATCATGGAGCGGAGACAGGCTGATTCTGCGTTCTGGAAGTACGTGAACATGATCCGGGAAGAGGAGAACATTGAGTACCCCGTATCGAAGCTGCGCGAGATGTATCTGTCGAGTATCTGGGAGTATGGGCAGGAGTACCAGATATTTCTGTATCTGGGGGAGACGGATGCATACTGGCATCTGACGCTGTCGCCGGAGGACGGGCACCGCGCGCCGGAGGATGTGCAGACCGCCATGACAGAACAGGTGAAGGAGCTGCAGAAATACTCGTATTCAGTGAAAAAGAAATGGAATATCGTCATCTGCGGCGGCGAGACGTACATGTGCAAGATCGCGCAGGCCGACGGCGTCAGTCTGGGCTGTTACGTGAATGTCAAGAGCATTCTGGAGCCCTTTTCGAGCATGACAGTGGGAAAGAACGGGTATGTGCGCCTGGTGGACGAGGGCGGTCAGACGGTCGGGATGCTCACCGGCGGGAAATTTCTGGACAAAAGCACAGAGGAGTCTGTCGGGGAGCCGTCCATCTGCAAGCTTTTGTCGCAGGCACCGTTTGAAATTCAGATGCGCGTCTCCGGCGAGCGCATGATGGAGCTGATGCTGGGGAGCGTGATCGTGCTCTGTGTGATCGCGAGCACGCTGATCGGTGTCTCTGCGTTCATGCTTTGGTGGCTGAAAAGGAACCTGCTGGCGCCCGTACAGCAGTTTGTGGAAAATCTGGAAAATTATGATGAGGGCGACTATAAATTTGCGCTCACCGAGACCAACCTGCTGGAACTGGAGCAGATCGACGACAAGTTTAAACATATGATCAAACAAATCCGCAGGCTCAAGATCACGCTGTACGAGCAGGAGCTCGAGAAGCAGAAGGTGGAGATGGACTATCTAAAGCTCCAGATCCGGCCGCACTTTTATCTCAACTGCCTGAACTTCATCTACAGCATGATCGATTTTGGCAAGTACGACGGCGCGAAGCAGATGAGCCGGATCGCCGCGGAATACCTGAGTTATATATTCCGCAATGTGCATGAGCTTGTCCCGGTGACGGCGGAGGCGACGCACTGTCAGAATTATCTCAAGATACTGCTGCTGCGCCACCCGGACAATTTTGAGTACTATGTGGAGATACAGGAGGAGGTCACGGATGCGCTGATCTTTCCATTCCTGATACAGGTCTTTGTGGAGAATGCGGCAAAGCACGCGCTGACCCTGTCGGAGCGGACGCTGATATCGGTCACGGTCTACCCGGAGGACCGGGAGGATGAAAAATATGTGAATATCTATATCTCGGACACCGGAAGGGGATTCCCGCAGGACATTCTGCAAGGGCTGCAGCGCGGGGAGAATATCTCGAAAGGAGGGGAGCATGTCGGGATAGAAAATTGCATGAAAAGATTTTATTACTACTATCAGGACAAGGGTGAGATTCATTTTGAGAACAGCCCGCTCGGGGGTGCGATTGTCGATATCCATATTCCGTATCAAAAAGGGGAGAATTATGAATCTTTTGCTGGTTGACGACGAGGAGTACATGATTGAGAGTATCAAGAAAAATGTAGACTGGAAGGACTGCGGGATCGACGTGGTCTACACGGCGTTTTCTGTGAAGCAGGCGCAGATGATCATGGAGATGGCGGATGTGGATGTGATCATCAGCGATATCGTCATGCCCCAGGAAAGCGGTTTTGATCTGATCGAGTGGGTGCGCAGCAAAGGGTACAGAATGTCGGTCATCTTTCTGACAAGCTACGCGGAGTTCGACTACGCGAGACGTGCGATCGCGCTCGACAGTGTGGAGTATCTGCTCAAGCCGGTCGATTTTGGCAAGCTCTCCTGTGCGCTCAGAAAGGCGGTGCAAAAGGCAGAGCAGGCGAGGGCGTTTGCGGATTACCAGAAGGAGAGCCGGCACTGGAAGCGGAACCAGTCACTCATCTGCAGGGAGTTCTGGCGGGAGGTGCTCGCCGGGCGCATACCGCAGAAACCGTTTATCGCGGAGTCGGAGCGCCAGGACAGGGATTACTTGAATGAAAGGTTTTATCTGTTGTATGTCATCTTCCATGACGGGAAGGCTCAGGAGGGGATCTGGGACAGAGGCACGCTCGACTTTGTGGTGGGAAATGTGCTCTCTGAACTGCTTTCGGACAGCGGCATGTCGGTGGAGTCCGTCGTTTCGGTGGAGGCGGGCAGCTGTGCCGTCATCTGCCGCGAGGGCGGACGTGTCGACGGCGCCGCGGTGAGAGCGGCGTTCGCGCGGTTTGTGAGCTGGTTTCTGGAAAACTTTGGGATGAATCTCTGGGCGGGAGCAGGGGCAGTCCAGAATGGTTTTGAGATGGCAAAGGTGCTGGCACAGATCCGCAGGATGCGGGACAACAGCCTGTCGGTGCGCAACCGCGTACTGTACCTGTCGGATTTTATCCATCCCGAGAACACATACCGCAATTCCAATATGGGGCTGTGGGAGATCCTGATGGAGGAAGGGAAGGAGGAGGCACTTGCAGCTGGCATGAAAGCGTATCTGGAGGAGATGGAGCGCCGGGAGATGGTCACGCGGCAGATCCTGGAAGCCTTCAGGGTGGATGTCACGCAGATCGTATACTCGTGGCTTGCAAGGAGGGAGATCAAGGCACATCTTCTCTTCTCGGAGCGGGAGGACAAGCAGATCCGCGAAGATGCGCTCAGCGGCATTTACGGCGCACTGGCATACGCGTCGGATCTGATACACGAGGCGGTGCGGTATGAGAAGTATGTGAACAGGACAGCGACGGTGACTGAGAAGATCCGCCAGTATATCGATTCGCATTACCAGGAGGAGATCCGGCGTGACGCGCTGGCGGAGATGGTGTATCTCAACACGGATTATATGGCGCGGATTTTTAAGAAGGAGTACGGCATATCCATCAGTGCTTACATCCTGCGAAAGCGGGTGGAGGAGGCAAAGAATCTGCTGATCCACAGTGATCTGCCGATCAACACGGTCTCCATCTATGTAGGGTATAGTAATTTTTCTTATTTTACGAAAATGTTCAAGGAAAACACGGGGTATTCTCCGCTGGAATACCGCAGGAAGTTCAAGGAAAAGACCGAGGAAAAGCATATGTGAACAAGGAGGAGCAGCATGACGAAAGAAGCATTGCAGGAACTGTTGGAGGACATGTCACTCGAGGAAAAAATAGGACAGATGAACCAGGTGGCGGGCTCTTTCTTTCTGGGAGCGTCCGTGGCGACAGGACCGATGGCGGAGAAGGGATTTACACAGGAAAATATTGATCGGGCAGGCTCTGCGATCGGGGTGTCGGGGGCGGCAGCGGTGAAGAAGGTACAAAAGGCGTATATGGAAAAGCATCCGCATCGGATTCCGCTGCTGTTTATGCTGGATGTCATCAACGGATACAAAACGGTGTTTCCGATCCCGCTGGGGCAGGGGGCGGCATTTGAGCCGGAGCTTTCCATGCGGTGTGCGAGGATGGCGGCGAGGGAGGCGGCTGTCAGCGGACTGCATGTGACCTTTTCGCCCATGGCGGATCTGGTGCGGGATGCGCGCTGGGGACGCGTGATGGAATCGACGGGGGAGGATCCCTATCTGAACAGTCTCTACGCGACTGCCATGGTGAGGGGGTATCAGGGGAACGATCTGAGGGATCGAGGGAGTATCGCCGCCTGTATCAAGCACTTTGCCGGGTACGGCGCGCCGGACGCAGGGCGTGACTACAACACGGTTGAGCTGTCGGAACATACGCTGCGCCAGTTTTATCTGCCGGCGTACGAGGCGGGAGTTCAGGCGGGGGCGGCGCTGGTGATGACGGCGTTTAACACGGTTGAAGGCATTCCGGCGACGGGAAACAGGCGGTTGATGCGTCAGATCCTGCGGGACGAGATGGGATTTGACGGTGTGCTGATATCCGACTGGGCAGCGATCGAGGAGATGCTCTGCCACGGGTACTGCGCGGACAGGACACAGGCGGCGCGGCGCGCTGTGGCGGCAGGCGTGGATATGGACATGATGGCGGGCGTCTATGCGGAACAGCTCGCAGCGCTGGTTCAGGGCGGGGAAGTGCCGGAGACGCTCATTGACGAGGCGGTTATGCGGATCCTGACGCTCAAAAATGCGCTGGGGCTTTTTGAGGCACCGTTCAAGGACGCCGATGAGGAGAAGGAAAAGGAGATCATTCTCTGCGAAGAACACCGTGCGCTTGCGAGGGAGGCGGCGCGCAAGTCGTTTGTCCTTTTGAAGAACGAGGGGGTTCTCCCGCTTGCGCCAGACACAAAGACAGCCTACATCGGTCCCTATGTGGACAGCAGGAATTTGATGGGAGCCTGGTCGCTCACAGGCGAGACAAAGGATGTGGCGACACTGCGTGAGGCTGTGCTTGAGCAGCGTGCAGACACAGATGCGGTATTCTGCTGCGGATGTCCCATGACAGATCGGGACATGAAGCTGGAAGGCTTTCTGGAGTGCATGGATGAGATGGTCTCCGCGGAAGAACAGCAGCGCATGATGGACGAGGCTGTGGAGGCGGCAAAGGCGTGCGGCCGGGTTGTGATGCTGCTCGGCGAGGACCGGAGGCAGTCCGGCGAGGCGGCAAGCAGCGCCGGGATCCAGATCCCCGGGATCCAGCAGGAGCTGCTGGACAGAGTCTGTGCAGTCTGTGATCAGGTTGCCGTGGTGCTGTTTTCCGGCCGGCCGCTGGACATCCGGCGGATCGCGGAGAAGGCGCAGGCTGTCCTGCTGGCATGGATGCCGGGAACGGAGGGGGCGAGGGCACTCGTGGATGTGCTGTCCGGCAGGTATGCTCCCAGCGGAAAGCTGCCGATGAGCTTTCCGTACTGCGCGGGGCAGGTTCCGGTGCACTACAACGAGTATCCGACAGGACGCCCGCATGTCCCTGGAAAGGATAAGGACCGCTTCCGCTCGAAATATCTGGATATCCCCAACGCTCCGCTGTACCCGTTTGGCTTCGGGCTGACGTACACCAGTTTTCGGGTGTCACCCGTTCGGCTGGACAGGGATCACATGGCAAAGGATGATGTGCTCACTGCCAGCGTCACCGTTCGGAATACAGGGCCTGCGGAGGGAACGGAGACGATCCAGCTCTACATTCACGATGTTGCCGCGAGTGTGGTTCGCCCCATAAAGGAGTTGAAAGGTTTTTGCAAGGTGACGCTCCAGCCGGGAGAGCAGAAAGACATTTGTTTCCCGATCACCGAGAGGGAGCTGCGCTTTCTGACAGAGAATGGCAGATGGGAGAGCGAGCCGGGCGCATTTGAGGTCTTCATAGGAACGAGCAGCCTTGCGGATATGCCGGCGCGGTTCGTGTACGGTTGATCCGTGTCCGCTTTGATGTCTTTCATCCTCCCCGCGTACCGGAGCGTGTCTGAAAAACGTGCCAGATTCTGTTTTACAAAGTACTCCTCGGAATGTATAATAAATGTACAGACAAGCGTGGGAAAGCGATATGAATGCAGGAGAGGAGAGACATCATATGCAGTCAATGCAGGGAAACAGCGCAAGACCGCTGCGCGTCGGCGGTCTTGCGCTGTCGTCGAATGTGCTGATGGCGCCGCTTGCGGGGTACACCTGCTATCCGTTTCGGATGCTGGCGTATGAACTCGGGGCGGGGTTGTGCTTCACGGAGATGTGCAGTGCCAATGCGCTGAAATACGAGGACAGGGCGACAAACCGCCTGCTTGTGACGACGGCGGACGAGCCCGTCAGGGCAGTGCAGCTCCTCGGCGGCAATCCGGCGGTGATGGAGCGCATGGCAGAGAGCGCATTTTTGCAGGACTTTGATATCATAGACATCAATATGGGCTGTTCGGTGCCAAACGTGTTCAAGAGCGGCGAGGGGAGTGCGCTGATGCAGGATCAAAAGAGGGCGGCGGCGATCATACGCGGCTGTAAGCGCAGCGGAAAGGTTGTGACCGTGAAATGCCGGGTCGGCATCCGGGAGGACGCGCTATTTGCCGCGGAGTTTGCCCGCGTGTGCGAGGATGCGGGCGCGGACATGATCACGATCCACGGGAGGACGCGCAGCATGATGTACGACGGTGAGCCGCACATGGAGGAGATCGCGCACGCGAAAGCGGCGGTGTCGATCCCGGTCATCGCAAACGGCGGGATCTTCTCGGCGGAGGATGCTGTCCGGATGCTGGCGTGCACGGGCGCGGACGGGATCATGGTCGCACGCTATGGCCTGGAGAATCCCTTTATTTTCAGTGAGCTGACCGGGAAAGTCTGCGCAAAGACGCCGCTGCAGATATTGATGCAGCAGCTGGAGCTGACGACACAACACTATGATGAGACGTTTACATTGGGATATATGAAGAAGCTTTCGTCTTATATGATGAAGAAACGAAAAGGGACAAAGCGGTACAAGGAGCGGTTGTACAGAAGCGGAAGTCTGGCGGAGCTGCGAGAGGTGATCGCGCTGATCTTTGCTGACAGTCCGGTGTGAGGTTATGATGGCGGAGAAGATTTTGGAGAATTGTCAGGAAAACTATCAGATCAGGGACGGCGTGCTGCTGCGCTATACAGGGCGTGCGGAAGAGATCGCGCCTCCGGCGGGGATCCACACGGTCGGGGAGGGCGCGTTCAAGGGCTGCGTGTCGCTGAGAAATGTCGTGCTGCCGTCCGGTATTGTCCGCATCATGGGCGATGCGTTCAAGGGCTGCCGCAGGCTGGAGGAGATCGTGATCCCGGACGGGGTGACGTATATCGGGCGCTATGCGTTCCACCGCTGTCATGCGCTGCGGCGGGTGATCCTGCCGCCCTCTGTGGAGGAGCTGGGTGAGTGTGCTTTCCTGTACTGCGACAGCATGAGGGAGGCGCGGCTGCCGGGTGTGAGGAGGATGGGCATGGAGGCGCTGGCGAACGGGATAGCGCTCGAAAAGCTGGCGATATCGCGGGAGCTGGACGAGCGCTGTATCTGTGATGTCTTCACGGGCTGCGGCAGGGTTCGGGAGATCTCCTGTGTGGCATCTGACGATGCGAAACAGGACAGTGAGACATTCTGCATCCCGAATGTCGTGGAAGTCGTGGCAGGTTCCTGCAAGGTGCCGCGCCTGGTCGAGCTGGTCGTGCGGGATATCCTGGAGCGCATGATGGAGCTTGAGGGCAGGACGCTTGTGCGTTTCCGGGTGAACATCAAGCATATCGAGGTGCCGGAGGGCATCGAGGTTCTTGCAAGGAGCAGCTTTTACGATATGCGGGGCATTGTGGACATTAAGCTCCCGCGGTCGCTGAGGAGGATCGAGAGCCGCGCTTTCCGCAACTGTATCGGCTTGGAGCAGGTGACGTTTGGCGCGGGCAGTGTACAGATTGACGAAGATGCCTTCCGCAACTGCACTTCCCTGAAACTGGTCCGGACCTGTGACGGTGCGCAGTACACGTTTCATGGATTAAAGGACATATACAGGGCGGATCCTGACAGCACAGAGCGCAGGGAAATGGTGTCTGCGGTTCCTGAACTGGTCCGTGTCGTACACAGACAGGTGCTGGGGAATTTCCGGATCAGCGGTTCGATCCTGCTGCGGTATCTGGGGGCGGAGTCGCGCGTGGTCATACCGGAAGGTATCACGAGGATTGCCGAGGAGGCGTTTGCAGGGATTGAGACCATCGACAGAGTGCTTTTGCCTGAAAGCCTGCAGGAGATCGGAGCGGAGGCTTTCCGCGGCTGTCTCCTGCTGCAGACAGTGGCGCTGCCAGAGGGGCTGCGGGAGATCGGAGCGGGGGCGTTTTCGGACTGTGTGAAGCTGCTTCGGGTCGAGATCCCGGAGCGGATCGAGGTGCTTTCGGACAGGGTATTTCGAAACTGCCGGGCACTGCAGGAGGTGAAGCTTCCGGCGCGTCTGTGCAGGATCGGCGAGCGCGCTTTTTACGGCTGTACAGGGCTGAAAAAGATCTGTCTGCCGGATCGTTTGACGCATATCGCAAAGATGGCGTTTTACCGCGCAGGTCTCAGGCAGGTGCAGCTTCCGGCATGCGCGGAGCATGTGGGAAGCCTGGCGTTTGCAAAGAGTGCGGTGCAGAGCGCGCAGATCCTTGGCGCCACCGGGCGGCATTGCGGCACAGATGTGTTCAGCGGCTGCGAGAAGCTAAAGACGCTGGTGTTCGAGGAGGGCGTGCGCCGCATTCCGGACAGATTTGCCTATGGCTGCACGGCGCTTTGGCGTGTCAAACTGCCCGGATCGCTGGAATCCGTGGGGAGACATGCGCTGGAAGGCACGAGATTCCTGGCGCAGTGGAAACAGTGTGTATCTGACGGGGACGCATGGCAGGATGGCGTGCTGTGGGATGGGCAGCATCTTGCGGGGGAAGTGCGGATCCCGGAAAATATACGGATCATAGCGGGCGGAGCCTTTTATGGAAATGCGGACATTACTGCGGTGTACCTGCCGCAGGTGCAGTCGGTTGGCGCGGCGGCGTTCAAGGGCTGCACGGCGCTTCGGCGCGTGTATCTGCCGGCGGGGATCGACCGTCTGGAGGCGGAAGTATTTTCGGGCTGTGCGGCGTTGGAGGAAGTATTGACCACAGATACAGCAGAAGAGCCCGCGGCAAAATGGCGTCAGATCGGCGAGCGTGCCTTCTACCGATGCGGCAGGCTGCGCGGAGTCTGTCTCGAGCAGGCACAGGAGATTGGCAGGGAAGCGCTGTCCGGGTGCACCGCGCTTTCGCCTTGCGCGCTCTCCCCGGCACTGCGCGCAGGAGAGCGCGCCTTTGCAGATACGCTCTTAGGTGTCCGGCTGGAGAATGGGCTTCATGTTGTGGGCAGCCTGGTCGTGTCCGGGACGGCATGTGCGGGCGAAGTGATCCTGCCGGAGGAGGTGCAGGGGATCGCACCCTACGCGTTTGCGGGAAACCGCGTCATCGGCAGGGTTGTCTTTCATGAAAATATCCGCTGGATCGGGGAGGGTGCCTTCTTTGGATGCAGCAGCCTTGCATGTGCCGGACAATCCGCCGTATCCGGGCAGCTGCGCACAGGGAGGGAACTGCTCAGGATAGATGCCCGCGCATTTGAAAAGTGTATCTCGCTCCGGGAAGTCACCTGTCTGGCGCAGCAGGCGGGGGAATCCGCCTTTGCGGGGTGCGTTTCGCTCGTCAGGGCAGATCTTTCCGGGGTAAGGATTCTTGAAAAACACCTGTTTGCAGGATGCGCGTGTCTGGAGACATGTCTGTGCGCGCGTGCGGAAGTGGCGGAAGAATTTTGTTTCAGCGGCTGCAGACGTCTGCAAAACATGGATCTGGCGTCCATGGATCAAATCGGCGTTCACGCTTTTGAGGGCTGTGAAAGCCTTAGGTACGCGGAATTTCAGGACGATGTGCGCCTGATGGCACACGCGCTGGAGGACTGCTGCGGTCTGGAGACGATCTGTCTGTCCGGGCAGCGGGGTGTGATCCGGCTGGATGAGTACGCGCTCTCGGGCTGTACTGCGCTGCGGCGGGTGGCACTGCAGGGAAAAGAGTGGGCGTTTGAATGTTATGCGGACCTTTTCTCGCAGGAGATCCCGGAGACGGCGCGGCTCCTGTTTCACAGTGCGCTCAGCTGTTTTGCCGTCGAGCAGGAGACGGATCTGGTCGGATACCGGGGAGCGGCAGGAGCGGTGCGGATTCCCGCAGGGATACGAAAGATCGGCGCGGAGGTATTCCGCGATGCGATGATGCTTGTGCAGGTGGAGATCCCGGAGAGCGTGACGCACATCGGCGCGCGGGCTTTTCACGGGACACCCTGGCTGGCAGATATGCGCAGAAAGTCTCCCCTGGCAGTGGTGCGCGATATGCTGCTGGACGGCTCTGCCTGTGCGGGGGAGGTTGTGATTCCGCCGAATATCCGTCTGGTGTGCGGCTGGGCGTTTGCAAACGGGCTGGATATCACAAAGATCCGCTTTCCGTACATGGATGCTCAGGGCGGGCGGTGCCAGCGTGTGCAGGTCGAAGAATACGCGTTCCGCAACTGTATCAACCTGCGGGAGATGACACTGCCGGACGGTGTGACAGTGCGGTTCACCGGGCTGGCAGACCGCGAGCGGGAGCTTCCGCCGCTGGCAATGCAGGCGGTGACGGACAGCCTCAACTGTTTTAAGACGGATGAGGACGGTGTGCTCAGGGAATGTACGGGGAATATCTCCAGACTCCGGCTTGCCCACGGTATCACCGGGATTGGCGAAGGGACGTTTCAGGACGGAAACCTGCTGACGACGATCACGTTCTCGGAGACTGTGGCAGAGATCGGCGCACGCGCGTTCGCTGGCTGCAAATGGCTGCGGGAGGTCAGGCAGGCGGACGGCGTGACAGCCATTGGCGCACATGCATTTTCCGGCTGCGGCCTCCTGCGCTGTGTGGCGTTTTCCGAAAAGCTCAGGCGGATCGGCGAACACGCATTTGAAAACTGCACCGCGCTGGAGGAGATCCGGATCCCGGAAGGCGTGGAGGAGATCCCGGAGCGGGCGTTTTACCGCTGTCACAGTCTGAGCGATATCAAGCTGCCATCCACGCTGAGATCGATCGGCAGGGAGGCGTTTGCATTTTGCGGGTGTGCTGCCAGGATCCAGGTGCCGTCGGGGGTTCAGGTTGGTGAGCGGGCGTTTTATGGTAGTTGAGAAGGGCAGTGCGATGCCGGTGTGTCCGGCTGTCGGAACTGTCGGGCAAAAGTAGGAGACAGGATCATGTATTACCGCAGATTGGGAAGTACAGGACTTTGGGTGTCGGAGATCAGCTTCGGCACGATCCCCATTTTGCAGGGGGATGTCCCTGTGCTGCCGTCTTATTTTGATCTGGACGAGGATGCGGCGCTCGCGGTGATGGAGCACGCCTATCGTCTGGGCTGCAATCTATATGATACGGCTATCGTGCCGGAATACGGGGATGCGGAGATCAAACTCGGAAAGTTTGCGGCGCGTGTGGGGCGGGAGAGGATCATCATCTCGGACAAGGCGCGCTTTTTCGGCGGTGGCGAGATGTACAGGGCGGTGGAGACCTCCTGTGAAAATCTGGGGACGACGCCGGATATATACTTTGTGCATCAGGTGGATGCCGCCCACGAGGAGGAAGTGTTCGGCAGGGGCGGGGCGCTGGATGCGCTCGCAGAATTGAAGGCGGAGGGAAAGATCCGCTTTGCAGGGATCGCGACACATTATTATGATATTTTGCTGCGGGGGGCGATGGACGACCGCGTGGATGTGCTGCAGGGCAGCGGGAATCTGCTAGAGCGCGGGATGCTTGACCGCGTTCGGGCAGATTCACGGTTTTATGCACACGGGCACCCAGAGGAAACATGTCAGCAGAAGCTGACGGGTGCCCGGCGCGCGAGCAGGGAAGAACATCCTGGCTCGATTGCACACGGGCACCCAGAGTTAAGGGGAAGGGAAAGAGCGCTTTCCTGTCTGGGCAAAAAGGGGTTTCTGGTCAACAAGGTGTACGCGGCAGGGCTCCTTCCCGCACGGTTTTCGGAGCAGTCTCTGATCGGCTTTGCGCTGTCCTACCCGGTTTCGAGTGTTTTGGTCGGACTCGGAACGAAGGAACAGGTGGATGCCGCCTTGGGATGGGATGCCAGGGATCCGGGAGTGGCGGTTCCGGACTTTGACGAGGTGCTCTCCGTGCTGGAAAAGGAGTACACGCCGATCCCGTGTGACCGATGTCAGCGGTGCGTCTGCCCGCACGGAACGGAGATCCATACACTGTTCCGCCAGTATCAGTATTTTCATCTCGGAAAAGACTACTGGGCATTGAAAAAGCTGGGGCTTGGGATCGCCGAGAGCGCAAGGCGCTGCCGCGAGTGCGTGGAGATGCCCTGCATGGATGCGTGCCCGCGGAAAATACGCATCGCGCAGGAAATGCAGAGAGTGGAGCAGCTCGTCATAGATCATGCTTTCTGACAAAATTTTGCGCACTACTCTGCGGTATACGGGATCATGATCGACGGCTTGACAAAGATCAGCTCATAGGGCGCCTCGGGGTGTTCGGAGCGGAACAGCAGCTGCAGCGCGAGCCGCTTGCCGAGCAGTTCGGTCGGGACGTTTGCGGTGATGATGCGCCCTGCGACGTTGGTGTATTCACCCATGTTGTCGAAGCCGGTCAGCACGACGGGGTGCGGCAGCCGGTGTGCGTTGTTGTCGAGGTATGCCTGCACGAAGTTGGCGACATAGTCGCTGGCGCACACGAAAGCAGTCGGCCAGCTCTTTAGCTCGTCTAGGAAGGCATACAGTTTCCTGTCATAGGAAAAGATGTCAATGCGCCCGGTGAGGCAGTACTCCGACCGGACGATCAGCTCGTGTTTGCCCATGCAGTCACAGTAGCCAAGATAGCGCTCCTTGTTGGTCATCGCGTAGTCGATATCCCCCAGGAAACCGATCTCGGCGTGCCCGCTCTGGATCAGCAGGTCGGTGATCCGCGCCTCCGTCCGGAACCCCTCGATCAGGATCAGGTCGCCGCTCAGCTGCGCATCTGTCAGTGAGGGGATCGTGTCGAGGAAAACCTTTGGCATGGGAAGCGCGTTCACCATATTGAGGATCTCCTCATCGTACACGTTCAGCACGACGATACCGTCAACGTTTCCGCTCGTGAGGATGGAGGGCAGGCTGAATCCCCTGGAGTAGACGGAGGGTACATAGGTGTAGAGCAGGTTGACATTGTAGTTGGCAAGTTCCTGTGCCATGCGGTGGATGATGTTTGTCCAGAACAGTGCAGAGTCCGGCCTCGATACGATCAGGGAGATGGTGCGCTGTTCCACCTGGGGCTGTTCTATGAGCTGGTAGGGAAGCTTGGCATATCCAAGCTCTTTGGCTTTTGCAAAAATCAGCTCCCGCAGGGAATCCGACACACCTGCCTGGTTATTGAAGGCTTTGCTGACGGTGACTCTGGATATGTTGAGGGCATCTGCGATATCTTTCATCGTGATTTTTTCCATAAATAGAATCTTCCTTTCTGCCAGCGTTTTTATAATTTTTTTCTGTAATTTTTTCTATAATAAATATCAGTAAGCGCCGCCGGTCTCAGAATCATTTCATAATTGCCTGTTTGTTCCATACATTTGTAAACAAAATATGGGCATATTAAAGAAATAGGGACATTGGAGGTTACTGTCCACACAGGACCTGGCATTTACTGCTAAGTCCGTACGAGATGGCTGTCTTTTATTCATTATATCATAGCGATCTGTAAAAAACAATCAAATAGTTTACAAATGTTAATAAAGGTGCGTGATTTGCTGAATTGATGCGCTATATCTGTCGTTTTTCGTCAGAACGTCTGATGATGTGTACTGCGAAGGGCAATACGCGGCAGTGCTGTGTACAAAGTGCTGACATATCTGTGCGGATTTGGCAGGATATACAGCATGTTTGATAGATTGACGGAAAAAGAAAACACATATTTAACAATTTTTGTTGTGTAAAGCTAATAATTGTAATTGTAAAGAATGTACAGGAAGTGCGCAAATAAGTCATAACATGGGGAAAAAGTACTAAAATATGTGCTGTATAGTTGGGTAATGTGATGAAAATGCCATATTCTGTTGACATATATATTTATAAATGTTAATCTGATGTTAACAGAAATTAGTAAAAGGAGGTAAAATAAATGGGAAGTGGCAAAACAACTGACGGAGGGAGGATGAAATCTGGCAAGCCCTGGTGGAAGCGATGGTCACGTGACGATACGGAACTGTTTCTCCTGTCACTGCCAACGTTGGTCTGGTTTTTGGTTTTTTCATATCTGCCGATGTTTGGAATCATCATTGCGTTCAAGAGCTACAAACTGCAGCCGGGAGGGCATGGTTTTATCTACAATCTGCTGCACAGTGACTGGGCTGGGTTCGGGAATTTCAACTATTTCTTTACATCAAACTCATTTACGATGCTTTTGAGGAACACGATCCTCTACAACATCGCGTTCATTATCATCAGCGCGAGCGTTGCGGTAGGCGGGGCCCTGATGTTGAGCAGCATGCGCAACAAGAGGGGATCCAAAGTGTACCAGACGATGATGTTCCTGCCTTACTTCATGTCATGGGTTGTCATCAGCTATTTCGTCTATGCGTTGCTGACACCGGAGAGGGGCTACATCAACGGGATCATCACAAAGCTTGGCGGAGAGCGGATCATGTGGTACCAGGAGCCGAAGTACTGGCCGTTCATACTGATCTTCCTCAACACCTGGAAAGGTATGGGCTATGGTATGGTGCTCTATCTGGCAAGCATCACGGGGATCGATCCCTCGCTCTATGAGGCGGCGGTCATGGACGGTGCGACAAAGTCACAGCAGGCAAAGCACATCACGCTCCCTGCGATCAAGCCGGTATTCATCATGATGCTGATCCTCGACTGCGGCAAGATCTTCAATTCGGATTTCGGTCTGTTCTACCAGGTGACAGGGCGTGTTCCTGCGTCACTGTATACCACGGTATCGACATTTGATACCTATATATATGCCGCGATCCAGTCGTCCTCGCCGATCGGGCAGACGGCAGCGGCTTCTTTCTTCCAGGCGATCTGCAGCTGCGGTACGATCCTGTTTGCAAACTGGGTTGTGAGCAAGCTGGACAACGAAAACAGGATTATATAATGAGGGAGGTGTTCGTGTGGCAAAGCAAGAAGAGAGTGGTCAGTCTTTGAACCAAATCAAAAAATCTACAAACATTGTGTTCAATATCATATTTCTGGTGTTGGCAGTGATGTGTGTGATCCCGCTGTTGTTCGTATTTTCGATTTCCATCACGGAGGAGGAAGCACTCCGGACAAACGGATACCAGCTGATCCCTTCGGTGTTCTCCGGTTCGGCGTACAAGTTTCTGTGGAATGAGCGCGGCATGATCCTGCGCGCGGCGTTCATGTCGATCCTTGTCACGATCGTCGGTACGCTCATCGCGATCGCGCTGGATACGTCGATGGGATATGTTGTTTCCAGAAGGAATTTCAGGCTCAAAAAGCTGTACACATGGCTGATCTTCATACCGATGGTATTTAACGGCGGCATGCTGGCAAGCTATGTGGTAGTGAACAATATCTTAGGTCTGAGCAATACGATATGGGCACTGATCCTGCCGCTGGCATGTTCATCGTTCAGCGTGACGATCTGCCGTACGTTCTTTAGGACGACAGTGCCGGATTCCATCATAGAGTCGGCAAAGATCGACGGTGCCGGACAGTTCCGCATCTGGTCCCAGATCGTGATGCCCATCTCCAAGCCGGTCATCGCGACGATCGGTATGTTTGCGGCATTTGGCTACTGGAATGACTGGTTCCAGGCTTCCCTGTACATACAGGACAAAAATCTGCAGACACTGCAGTCCTTGCTGAACAATATACAAAAGAATATCGAGTACATCGCGAACAATCCATACGGCGGTCTGTCGCTGCAGCAGTACAAATCATCAATGCCTACAGAGAGTGTGCGAATGGCGATCGCGATCGTTATCATCGTACCGATCGCATGTACGTATCCGTTCTTCCAGAAGTACTTTATCTCCGGTCTGACGATCGGTTCGGTGAAGGAATAGAGTACGAAGAAAATTTCTAAGCCTGCAAAGGACGCGGGCTAAGAAATTCTAAAACTTCGTACGGGAAGAATGCAAGGGCAGCGTTCTTCCGGGTTGTTGAACTAACTTAATATATAAAAGGAGGATTTATTATGACAAAGGCAAAACGAGTATTAGCAACTGGTCTTGTGGCAGTGATGGCATCAGGTATGCTGACAGGATGCGGCGGTGATGCGGGAAATACCGGGGGCAACGCATCCGGCGGTGACAGCACGGCTTCCACATCGAGCAGCCAGAGCAGCGACAACACACAGTCGCAGAGCGGCAATACCGGTGAGATCGTGAATCTGAAATGGGTGACGATCGGAAACGGTATGCCGACCAACTATGATTCGTGGATCTCATCCGTGAATGCATATATCGGAGAGAAGATCGGTGTCAATCTCGAGATGGAAGTCATTCCGTGGGGTGACTGGGATAACCGCCGCAACATCATCGTCAGCACCAACGAGCCGTATGACATCATCTTCGGAAACGGCAACAACTATGTCGCGGACATCAATCTGGGCGCATATGCGGACATCACGGATCTGATCAGCGCAAATATGCCGGGGCTGATGGAGCTGATGCCGGAGAAGTACTGGGACGGTGTCCGCGTGAAGGACAGGATCTACGGTGTTCCGACTTACAAGGACAGCTCAATCACAAACTATTCGATCTGGGACAAGGAGCTGGTCGACGAGTACAGTCTTGACATCAAATCCCTGGTGTCACTGGACTCCATGACAGAGACCTTTGAGACATTGAAGGCTGACAAGAATGACTATCCGGTTTATGTGAAGAATGACGGTCTGTACTACATCTTTGATGTGTATGACCAGATCGGCGGCGGCACACAGATCCTCGGCGTGCGGTATGATGACAAGGAAGGCAAAGTATGCTTTACGCTGGAAGAGCAGGACATCATGGACCAGCTCAAGATCATACATGAGTGGTATCAGAAGGGGATCATCAATCCGGATGCCGCAACACTGACAGAGGGACGTGTATACAATATGTGGCGTGTCGCTCAGGGCTGGGAGTCCGCAGGTGTGACTTCATGGGGACCTCAGATGGGCAAGGATGTTGTGGTACAGCAGGTGATGCCTACGATCCTCTCAAACGAGACGGTTCGCGGTTCTCTGAACATGGTATCCATCAACACGAAGTATCCGGAGAAGTGCCTGCAGCTTCTGGATCTCGTGAACTGTGACACAAAACTCCGCGACCTGTTCTATTACGGCGAGGAAGGCGTGAACTTCGAGTACACTGCGGACGGCAGAGTGCACAAGATCAACAATGACTGGGCACTTGCAGGTTATACACAGGGGTCTTTCTTCACGGTTACGACGCTTGATACAGATGAGTTCAACCAGTGGGATGAGGTAAAGGCCTTGAACGAGGCAGCACAGTCCTCTGTAATGCTTGGATTCACATTTGACACCAATTCCGTTTCCGACCAGCTGGCAAACTGCCGCGAGATCTGGATGCGCTACCGCAGTGAAGTGATGACCGGTGTGCAGGATCCCGAAGTGGTCGTGCCGAAGATCAAGGAAGAATTGTTGAAGGCAGGATGGCAGGATGTAGTGGACGAGGCACAGAGACAGGTTGACGAGTTTTTGGGCAAATAAAATATATATGGAAGACAGAGGTGTCGGCGAATGGCAAAAATTATTGGAAAAGATCTGCCTGGCATGCCATGGCAGGAACCGGGAAGTACGGAAAAGCTGCCGGTATGGCGCTATCATGCAAATCCGATCATAGAGAGGTTTGCGACAAAGAATTCCAACAGTATCTTTAACAGTGCCGTCGTTCCCTTTGAGGATGGTTATGCAGGCGTATTCCGCTGTGACAGCAAGTCGATCAGCATGGACATTTTTGCAGGATTCAGCAAGGATGGGATCCACTGGGATATTTCTGACGAACCGATCGCATTTCAGGGTGCGCATCCGGAAATTGCCAGGAGGGACTTCCGGTATGATCCCAGAGTATGTCTCATAGAGGACAAATACTATATCACATGGTGCAACGGCTACCATGAGTACCCGACCATCGGGGTAGGATATACCTTTGATTTTAAGACCTTTTATCAGCTGGAAAACGCGTTTCTGCCGTTTAACCGCAACGGCGTGCTGTTTCCGCGCAAGATCAACAACTGCTACTATATGCTGAGCCGCCCGAGCGACAACGGCCACACGCCGTTTGGCGACATTTTCCTGAGCGAGAGCCCTGACCTGAAATACTGGGGCTGCCATCGTTACGTGATGGGAACCATCAAGGGCGATGCCTCGGCATGGCAGTCCACCAAGATCGGGGCGGGGAGCGTCCCGATCGAGACGGACGAAGGATGGCTTTTGATCTACCACGGCGTCATCAATACATGCAATGGTTTTGTATATAGAATGGGCTGTGCACTGCTGGATCTGGAAGAGCCGTGGAAGGTGATCAGGAGAACAAAAAATTATATTTTAGGACCTCATGAAATCTATGAGTGTGTCGGAGATGTGCCCAATGTGGTGTTCCCATGCGCGGCGCTTGCGGATGCGGCGACGGGAAGGATCGCGATCTACTATGGCTGTGCGGACACTGTGACAGGGCTTGCATTTACAACTGCAGACCGTCTGATGGCTTATATGGATCCGGTTTGAATCTGACACGGGATCCGCCGGATCTGCTATGCTGGATCTGCTACTGGATCTGCTATAAGAAATGACAGGCTGCCGCAAAAGAATAAAAGTGAAAGCTTTGATTGATTTTGCGGCAGCCCTTTTTAAGGAACTGCAGACAGGAGGAATCGATATGTATCTGTTGCCAAGACCAAAAAAAGTCGAAGAGAGACAGGGGGCTTATGAGATCGGCTGGAATACGGTGATCACGATAGACGGGACACTGTCGGAAAACGGTTGTGTCTACGCCGGACTTGTGCAGGAATGCATCAGGAACCGTGCCGGGATCGAGTGCGCTGTCGTGAGAGGAGAAAAGCGGGAAGGGGATCTCTTCCTGACCCTGGCATCGGAATGCGGCGCGCAGGAATACCGGATATGCATCGCGCAGGACGGGCTCGTTGTCGCGGGCGGTGACGGGGCGGCAGTCCTGTACGGCGTGCAGACTTTGTGCCAGATCATCACACAGTGCGGCGGCGTGCTGCCCTGTATGGAGATCAGCGATGCGCCGGATATCCCGAACAGGGGATATTTTCTGGACGAGACGCGGGGGAGGGTTCTGACGCTTCCGTATCTAAAACGCGTGGCAGACCGGCTCAGCCGCTACAAACTAAACCAGTTCCAGCTCTACGTCGAGCACACGTATCTGTTCCGGGATCTTGCGGAGATGTGGCGCGATGACACGCCGCTGACGGCGGAGGACATCCTGGAGCTGGACGCGTATTGCCGGAAGCTGCACATCGAGCTGGTCCCGTCGCTGGCAAGCTTTGGCCACCTGTACACACTGCTCTCTACGCGCAGCCACGGTGAGCTCTGTGAGCGCGGCGGTTCGTGGGAAACGCCCTTTTCCTTCTGGGACAGGATGGATCACCACACGATCAACACGACGGACGATCGGGCG
This sequence comes from uncultured Lachnospiraceae bacterium, assembly GCA_910585765.1. Classification (GTDB taxonomy): domain Bacteria; phylum Bacillota; class Clostridia; order Lachnospirales; family Lachnospiraceae; genus COE1. The sequence goes on from CAJUES010000001.1 coordinate 100,552, forward strand.
CTGCCGCTCATAGAGAGCATGCTCGCCGAGTACGGGGCGCTGTTCTCTTCCGACAAGTTCAACATCTGCGCGGACGAGACATTCGACCTTGGCTGCGAGAAGTCGCGCGGGACGGCGGAGCAGATCGGGACGGAGCAGATGTATGTCGATTATCTGAAGGAGCTGTGTGGATTTCTGGACAGCCGCGGGAAGCGGGTGCAGTTTTTCGGGGATATCATCTGCCGGAAGCCGGAACTCATCGCGCAGCTGCCGCAGAGAACCATATGCCTGACATGGGGCTATGCGCCGCAGCAGTCGGTTGATGCCTGCCACGCCATGGCACAGGCGGGTGCGGTGCAGTATCTCTGTCCCGGGGTGGGCGGATGGAACCAGTGGATGAACCTGATGGAGGATTCCTACCAGAACATAGTCAGAATGTGCGGGTATGGGCGCGAGTATCACGCCGAGGGGATCCTGAACACGGACTGGGGCGACTTCGGACACATCAACCACCCGGAATTTTCCGTGCCGGGCATGATATACGGGGCGGCATTTTCGTGGAATCAGGAGGAGATCGGCTTTGACGCGCTCAACCGCCAGATCTCGCGGCTCGAGTACGGCGATGTGACAGAGCAGGCTGTGGGCATCATGGCGAAGATACCGGCGCATACCCTGTTTGGCTGGCGCGACGCAGTGGTATACTATGAACACTGCGCACACGGTCACGCGCTGGAAAATGAGGAGATTGTCCCGAAGCTGTTTTCGCAGGACGCTGCGACAGCGGATCAAGAGATGGAAGCGGCGGACAAGGCGCTGCGCGGTCTTGTCACACAGATGAAGCGGGCGGCGGTGTCCATGGATGCCCGGTCGAGGGCGGTCGCAGGGCTTGTCGAGCTTGCGGTGGAGGCGATCCGGCTCTGGAATGAGACCGGTGCGGCGGTCGTCCACGAGAGGCAGGGCAGTGCGCTGCATCAGCAGGAGGCGTTTGCGCTCGCCGGACGGCTTGAGCGGTGGTTTATGGCATTCAAGAGCCAGTGGCGCAGCGTGGGGCGCGAGGGAGACCTTCACCACATCGCTGAGATCGTATTCTGGTACACGGACTGTCTGCGCCGGAGAAAGGCGGAATCGGACGCCGCAAAATCATTTTTATGATCCGATAAAATATGTGAGAATCTTCTGCATGGCAATGCAGGAATGGAGGTAATATATGCATTTTTTGGATAAGAGAGTCAATGTGATTTGCGAAGAGCTCAAAAAGCTCAAGATCAGGCAGAAGTTTACCATTGACAATTGGCAGTACAAGGAAGGGAACTATATACGTCCGCAGGAAGCGGAGGCGGACACGGCAGCGTGGGAAGATTTTGACTGCCAGAAGATGCACTGGTATGGGAAAGACCGTCACTACTGGTTCAAGACGACATACCGTGTGCCCCATGAGCTGGACGGAAAGCGGATGTGGCTTCATGTGCGCACGCAGATCGACGAGTGGGATGATGCGAAGAACCCACAGTTTCTGCTGTTTGTGAACGGGGAAGTGGTGCAGGGCATCGATATGAACCACAGGGATGTCTTTCTGTCTCCGTCCGCGAAGGAGGGCGATGTGCTCGAGATCGGGCTGCAGGCGTACACGGGGATCCTGCACACGGAGTTCAACCTGATCGTGGAGATGCAGGAGATCGATGACAGGATCGAGAAGCTCTACTATGATCTGTGGGTGCCGCTGGCAGCGTTTTCCAGGATGGAGGAGGATGACAAGAACCGCAGGGATATCGAGGAGATATTGAACCGCACCGTGAATTTCCTCGATCTCAGGACACCGTACTCCGAGGCGTTCTACAGCACATTGTCCGAGGCGTCGGACTATATCGACAAGGCGCTGTATTCGGACATGGCAGGATATCAGGATGTGATCGCGACCTGTATCGGGCACACGCACATTGATGTCGCATGGTGGTGGACAGTGGCGCAGACCAGGGAGAAGACAGGGCGCAGTTTTGCGACTGTTCTAAAGCTGATGGAGGAGTACCCGAACTACAAGTTTATGTCGAGCCAGCCGCAGCTGTATGCCTTCTTGAAGGAGCGCTATCCTGAACTGTACGAGAAGGCGAAGGAGCGCATCAGGGAAGGCCGCTGGGAGCCGGAAGGCGGCATGTGGGTGGAGGCGGACTGCAATCTGACCTCGGGAGAGTCTCTGGTGCGCCAGTTCATGCACGGAAAGCGTTTCTTCAGGGAAGAGTTCGGCGTGGACAACCGCATCCTGTGGCTGCCGGACGTGTTCGGTTACTCCGGGGCACTGCCGCAGATCATGAAAAAGTGCGGGATCGACTACTTTATGACCACGAAGCTTGCGTGGAACCAGTTCAACAAGATCCCCTACGATACGATGCGCTGGCGCGGGATCGACGGCACGGAGGTGCTCACGCACCTGATCACGACGCTGGGCGTGAACCAGCCGATCAAGGACTTCTTCACGACGTACAACGGGATGCTCCACCCCGATGCGATTATGGGCGGCTGGATGCGCTATCAGAACAAGGATATCAACAATGACATCCTGATCTCCTACGGCTACGGGGACGGCGGCGGCGGTCCGACAAGGGAGATGCTCGAGACTTCGATCCGCATGGAGAAGGGCGTGAAAGGGATCCCCAAGGTACGCCAGGCGTTTGCGCGCACTTACTTTGACGAGCTGGATGAGCGCGTCAGCAAAAACAACAGGCTTCCGGTGTGGGAGGGTGAGCTCTACTTTGAGTACCACAGGGGAACGCTGACTTCCATGGCGCGCAACAAGCGCTCGAACCGCAAGTCCGAGCTGGGGCTGATGGATCTGGAGCTGCTGTCCGTACTGACGGCGCCCGACATGGCATACCCGCAGGAGGAGCTCGATGCGATGTGGAAAGTCGTGCTGTTAAATCAGTTCCATGATATCCTGCCGGGTTCATCGATCCATGAGGTCTATGAGGTGACGAAGGAGGAGTACGGCAGACTGGCAGAGCAGCTTGCGGCGATGATCGGAGAGCGCAGGAAAGCGATCGCGGGAAGCGGCAGTGCAGTTACCGTGTTCAACACCACAGGCAAGGTCAGGGACGATATCGTGAACCTGGGCGATCTGGAGGGCAGCGCGCTCATCGATTCGGACGGTGTGGTTTACCCGGTACAGAAGACAGCGGACGGAAGCATCGCATTTGTGCAGAATCTGCCTTCAAAGGGTTACAAGTCGTTCACAGTCAGCGAGACGACATCGGCAGCTGAGCGGGCGCCGTTCACACTGGTTGGAGAGCGACAGCTGGAGACACCGTTCTACACGGTCAGTCTGGATGAGCATGGAATGTTCACAAGCATTTACGACAAGGAAAACGACCGCGAGGTGGTACAGCAGGGACAGCGCGCAAACCTCCTGCGCATGTACGAGGATAAGCCGATCTACTTCGACAACTGGGACATTGATATCTATTATACGGAAAAGTTCTGGGACGTGGACGATGTGGAGCACATGGAGTGGACGGAGATCGGCGCGGTGCGCGCGGTGCTTGAGATCACGAGGAGGGCGTCACAGTCGACGATCCATCAGAAGATCATCTTCTACGCGGACAGCCGCAGGATCGATTTTGAGACGCATGTGGACTGGAAAGAGCACCAGACATTGCTCAAAGTACACTTCCCGGTGGCGGTGCACACGGACGAGGCGGCATTTGACGTGCAGTTCGGCAACCTGACCAGAAAGACGCACCAGAACACGAGCTGGGATGTGGCACGTTTTGAGAGCTGCGGACAGAAGTGGATGGATCTCTCGGAGGGACACTACGGCGTTTCCCTGCTGAATGACTGCAAGTACGGGCATTCCGTGAAGGATTCCAACATGGCGCTGACGCTGATCAAATCAGGGATCGAGCCAAATCCCACGACAGACCAGGAGGAGCATGTGTTCACGTACGCGATCTATCCGCATGCGGAGGGATGGCGCGCGGCAGGGACAGTCGCGGAGGCATACAAGCTGAACCAGCCGCTGCTCGTGCAGGCACAGACCGAGGAGAAGGAGACGTATTCGTTCGCCTGCGTGGCACACGACAACGTGATCATCGAGACGGTCAAACATGCCGAGGACGGCAATGGAACCGTCATCCGTATGTACGAGTCGGAGAATGCGTACACAAAGACAAAGCTGACAGTGAACACCGATTTCAACAAGGCGTATATCTGCAATCTGCTCGAGGAGACAGCGTGTGAGGCAGCCGTTGCCGGAAAAGTGATCGATGTGGTGCTGAAACCGTACGAGGTGGTGACGGTGAAGATCTGTTAGCAGCATCACCAAAATGCAGATGAGCAGGTGTGGGTTGTTTTGGGCATCAGGCTCAATACAAGTCTGATGCCCCAAAAGGGATGCCCCAAAGGGATGCCAAAAATGGCAGTAAAGGAGAAAATATATTATGCGGAAAAAGGAATATGGGAAAAAAGTGATCAGCATCATCCTGGCAGCGTCCATGATCATCAGCCTGACAGCCTGCGGAGGCGGCAAGGCGCAGGACGCGCAGCAGACTGTATCGCAGGAGACTGCGGTCACACAGGAGACCACACAGACGGAAACGCCCGCGGAGCCGGAGACTGAGGCAGAACAGCCTGCGGAGACAGCGGCGGCAAAGTATTCCGTGACAGAGGAGAACGGAAATAAGGAGCTGACCATGGCGCGCCAGCCGGAGGCGTCCTACTGGTTCCCGGCGCAGCTTCTGGAGTGGAATGCGGACGACGACGAGGATCTGATCTTCAATGTGAGCACGGTTCCGCTTGCGAAGCGGGCAGATATCGACTCGCTTGAGACGGTGAATACCACACAGAACAAGGACACGAAGATCTTGTCGATCTCCATCATGAACGCCAGCACCAGCGGAAACTCCCCGCATGGTCTGAACAAGGCGGAGGCAAACGCGTTCTCCTACTGGCAGTACGTGGACACACTGGTGTACTGGGGCGGTTCTTCGGGAGAGGGACTGATCGTCGCACCGAGCCCGGATGTGGTGGACGCAGGGCACAAGAACGGCGTGAAGGTGATCGGCACGGTGTTTATGCCGCAAGTAGAGCATGGCGGCAAGATGGAGTGGCTGTATGATCTGCTGCAGAAGAAGGAAGATGGAAGCTTCCCGGTTGCGGATAAATTGATCGAAGTTGCAAATACATATGGATTTGATGGATGGTTCATGAATCAGGAGACACAGGGGACAGAAGAGGAGCCGTTGACAAAAGAACATGCGTCGCTGATGCAGGAATTCCTTTCGTATTATAAAGAGAAGGCACCCGATTTAGAGTTGGTATACTATGATTCCATGACTGTGGACGGAGAGATGGATTGGCAGAATGCGCTCACCGAAAAAAATGTGTCGTATTTAAAGTCTGAGGAAGGCGCTGATATAGCAGATGCCATGTTTATCAATTTTGGGTGGACGTATGATAAATATGCGCCCGATGAATTGATTAAGTCTTCTGCGGAATTGGCGGCGGAAAAACAGATTGATCCTCATGATCTGTATGCGGGCATCGACCTGCAGAGCAACGGCTATGACACGCCGATCAAGTGGAACCTGTTTGAGAATCCGGACGGAGGGACATATACATCATTGGGACTCTACTGCCCGAGCTGGACGTATTTCTCATCCCAGATGATACAGGATTTCTGGAAGAAGGAAAACAAATTGTGGGTGAACTCACAGGGTGATCCCTCGGCGGATGTGCAGGCTTCCGGCGACACTGACTGGAGAGGTGTCTCCACCTATGTCGTGGAGCGGACAGCGCTGACAACCCTTCCGTTCGTGACCAATTTCTCCACAGGAAACGGTTACGGATTCTACAAGAACGGTGAGCTGATCAGCATGCTCGACTGGAACAACAGGAGTATATCCGACGTGCTGCCCACATACCGCTATATCATCGAGAATGGAGAGGGCAACAAGCTGACGGCGGATCTTGACGTGGGTGACGCATACTACGGCGGAACCAGCCTGATCCTGCGCGGGAACTTGAAGCAGGGCGTGCCGTCCACCATCAGGATGTACAGCGCGGACCTTCCTGTCTCAGACAAGATGACATTCACCACTACAGCGAGGGCAAAAGGTGCGGAGGTTGCACTTGACGCGGTGCTCACACTCGACGACGGATCGGAACTCGTGCTCGAAGGCGACAGGAAAGTAGTCGATGAGTGGACGACAGTTTCCTACCAGACATCGGATCTTGCAGGCAAGACCGTGAAGGCGATCTCCTACAGACTGACCTCCGCTGCGGACAGCGGATCCCTTCAGTTCCGCTTCGGCAATATCACCATGATCGAGGCAGACAGCGAGGAGACAGCTGCGGTGAGCAACGTGAAGGTGCTCGACAGCGAGTTCGACGAGGACGGAATGTATGCGGGCGTGCGCCTTGCATGGGACAGCGATGTGCAGACAGATTACTATGAGGTTTACCGCATCAACCAGGATCAGAGCAAATCGCTCCTGGGCGTGTCCAACACAAACAGTTTCTACATCAACACACTGCCCCGCACAGACGAGACGAACAAGTCCACATTTGAGGTGGTTCCCGTCAATGCACTCCTGGCGGAGGGCACCGGTGCGACCGTGACGATGGACTGGCCGGACAACAGCATCCCGAAGGCGGCATTCGCAGCGGACATCACGCTGGCAGCGCCGGGTGAGACCATCACGTTCCAGAGCCTGAGCTCGCAGAATACAGAGAAGGTGACATGGACGCTTGCAGGTGCAGACAAGGAGTCCGCAGAGGGCGACAGCGTTTCTGTCACCTATGCAGAGGAGGGCGTGTACGCCGTTTCGATGAAGGCGGAGAACGAGTCCGGCAGCAGCGAGGCCTCGAAGGAAGGCTACATCGTGATCACACAGAAGGCAGCGGATGGGCTTTCACTGCTCTCACAGGGAGCCGGTACAGAGGCTGACACCTATGTCAACGACAACGAGGCACCGCAGTTTGCAGTGGACGGCGATTACACCAAGAAATGGTGCGCGACAGGAAGTGCACCCCATGAGATCACACTTGATCTCGGCTCTGTCAAGACTGTCAGCGCGGTCGATGTATACCACGCAGAGGCAGGCGGCGAGGGCAAAGACATGAACACCAAGTCCTACGCGATCATGGTCAGCGAGGACGGCGCGTCGTTCGAGGAGGTGCGCAGTGTCACCAGGAACACGGCGGGCACGACACATGACGCATTCGCACCTGTGAAGGCACAGTACGTCAAGCTCGTGGTGAACAAACCGACACAGGGAAGCGACAGTGCAGCGCGCATCTACGAAGTGGAGGTATTCGGATTAGACGACACTCTGGAATAAAATCTTATCAGCAGCCTGGATCTCCAGGCTGCTGTCTGATCGCGTCACAGGTCATTTGAGTATCATTTTATTCTATTGTCTGTATGATCGTGCCATTTTGATCCCGAATATGTGTAGGAACTACTTCTATGGTAAGCGCAATCGTTCTCATAGGATATGTTCCGACATGCGGCTTTAAGATCCCGCAGATCTCATCGAGGTTTTCCAGTGTCAGCGAGATGATCACGGCATCGCTGTCCGTATCGATATCCGGCTGCTGGGCGTATTTGAAACAGGCAGCGGTGTCATTGCACTGCAGGACAAATGACCTGTCTTTCCTGATTCTTGCCCTGAGCAGGGTCAGGATCTGGTCGATATGGCCAGCTCCTAACTGCAGATACGCTTTCTTGTCCTCCAGACTGGCAGTAAGATCTGACAGATACAGTACACCTGTCGATGAGCCATCGCGTTCTATGCCCTGTTCCCATGTATGGCGGAAGGCCGGCTGTTTCATCAGTGTTGTCCTGGACAGATCCGTGATTCCGTATGGAGTATGCTTGAGAAGTTCGTTTAAAAAGCTTTCTCCGCTCCAGCACATCATGGCATTCAGTTCGTCTTCGGTGATGCCGATGGCTTCCAGGAAGACCATGGAACCGTTTACAGTGCTGATCCTGCCCAATTCCGGATCAGCCAAAAAACCCAGACAGGTCAGCTGGGTGTCGGTATCCAATGCAATAGGACCATTTGCGTTCAAGTAGTGCCCCGAATCAAAAGTGTTACCTGTGGAAAAGACATAGCGCGCCAAATTTTGCATCATATTGATTGGCCAGCCGGGCGGTGTGTCCTCACTGCCGCGTTTCAGGCGGAAAGTGAGTTCGAAACCGAAACCGCTCACTGCGTTTTTGCTGTCGTCCGCATCATACTTGTTCTCGTTGTCATCACGATCGTCTTCGGTGCTGTTATGATCATCGTTTTCGTCCTCATCCTCAGCGTCGCCGTCCTCATCGGGATACAGATCCGTAAATCCGTAGGTGACATAGAGCCAGTGCGGGCAGCCCTTATCACTTTCCCAGATCTCAACGCCTTCGAGCGGATCGCTGCCGCCTAGATAACCGGGAAGGATTGTTCCGTAGTATAGTCCTTCCTGGTCAGGATAAAACTCTTTTATCCGATTTGATATGTAGGTAAATCCATCTGTGTCCATTACATGATCAACTCCTTTTCTTTTTTTGCCGACTGGTGTTTCGGTTTCAGTCAGGGCTGTTCCGCCAGTTTTTTCATGCACATCCAGTAATTTCTCTCCCGGATGGACCCTGCATGCTGTATATGCTGTTCGATCACGTTTATTTCTGCCATCCAGTCTGCGCGGATAGAGCCAAGATCCAGACAGTGGACTGCCTCCTGGATCTTATGTTCTGTCAGACCGGCATGCTGCATCCGTTCCAGCATCTTTGCTGCTTTTTGCACATAGCATGGATTGAAAAAGCTGCCGGTGTCTGGCTGGTATTCCAGGTCAAAGAGACGGTTTTCTCCCGCATCTGGAAGAAAACAGGAATCCTCCGACGATTCCGTGATGTGCAGGTAATATAACAGCGCATTTTCTTTTCCTTCGCTTTTTCGAATGATCCTGCCAAGGCGCTGGACTCTCTGGCGCTGGGTTGAGGTGCCGGACAGAACGATGCCGACTGCGGCATCGGGCACGTCGACGCCCTCATCGATGGCTTTGCAGGCGATCAGTATGCGGATGTCGCCCAGACGGAAGCGCTCCAGGGCGTTTTTGTTTGCCTGGACCCCAAGCCTGGAGTGATAGCGTGCCACCTTGCCGGGGTACAGGACATGCAGGCGTTCGTACAGTGTCTCTGCCTGGCGGATGCGTTCGCCGAAGATCAGTATCTTGTCCTGTATGCCCAGATATCGGATCAGGTCGCAGGTGCAGTCAAGCCGCCCGGCAGCCATGCAGACCAGGCTTTTTCGTATGAAAGACAGGCGCATATACTGGCGGGCAGTGTCCGCGAGCCGCTTGTCCCTGCCTCCGGTAATGCCGCGCAGCAGTTCGAAACGCTCCCGCTGGTCGAGTTTGTCGAGGATCGGATAAGATGAGCGCAGGGTGAAATACAGGATGGACATACGGTCGGAGAGCTCATCATATTCGATGCGTTCATCGCGCTCGAAGGAGAGCCCGACGTGGAAGATATCGTATGGACACACGGTGCGCCGGGCAGCGGCTGCCTCCATTCCATAGCTGTAGATTTTGCGTCCGAGTGCCGCGGCAAGTTCGTGTCCTGCCTGACCGGAGGGCAGGGTGGCAGACAGTCCCAGTGAGTAGAAGCGGTCTTTGCAGGGCATGATATGCGGCAGGAACTCAAAAATGAGCTGGTTCTGTCCGCTCGCATAGTGATGACATTCATCCGCGATGAGCAGTACAGTTTGTCCGTTGCGCAGCTCTGACAGGATCTGACGCGCGAGCACATAGCGCGCAGAGTTGATCACGTAGATCATGTATTGACAATCCTGCGTGGATTTGTATCCGCCTCCGCACAGTCCGATGTCTGTGCGTGTGCCGTCATCGCTGTGAAAAGCCTTTAGAGCGCGCTTCCACTGATGCATGAGCGTGCTGGTCGGAACGACGATCCTGACGCGCAGGTCTGTGTCTGTGCGCAGTGCCAGCCGTTTTGCGGCGGTGAGTGCAAACAGCGTCTTTCCAGAGCCGGTCACAGCCTGCACCATGCCCCTGCCATTGTTGGAAAACCACCGTTCGAGGCATTCCTCCTGCCATTGGTATAGTTTTTGCTCCATGGTTCTGCTCCTGTGTTCTTGACTTTTTGATGCGCGTATGCGCACTGATGATCCTGCAGCAAGTGCAAAGTCTTAACGTGATTATATCAAAATATGTACGAATTTGGAACAAAAGATTGAAAAAATGTTCTGTATCAGATATACTTTTTATAGTCTGAAAAACTATTTTGTTTAACAAGGTACATGTGCCAAAGGCACAGATGGGAGAAAAAATGAATTACGAAGACTTTTATCAGGATCTACAGCCACAGCAAAAAGGTGTGAAGGACGGGCTTGCTTCCCTGCAGAAGCTGTTTAAGGCAGTCAGCCGCGAGCTGGAGGGCGGTGATGTCAAAAATCTTGCAAAGGATCTGGAGACGATGGCACAGACGGTCGCGGCGGTTTCAGAGTCCGTTGCCGCCATGAAGACGGCGGCGGACGGCTTTGACGCGAAGGGATATTTTGAGAGCGGGGAATTTGCGGAGCAGATGCTGGCAGCCTGCGCGGAACAGGGTGTGGATGTCCGCGGGGAATTTCCTGTCTATGAGATGTTTCCGTACCGTGTCAGGCTGGACGTGGAGAATCAGGACTTGTATCTGGACCGCAGGAAAGTACAGTGTATGCGCCCGGGAAGTTTTGTGGACATCGTAAAAAGCGGACAGGAGAAGCTCAACAAGGCGTCGTTCAATGCCGTGGCATTTGCCAGTGAGCTGGCAGACGCCTATGATCTGGCTGTTTTAAAACTCAACAGGCAGAAGAACTCGGACATTTATCTGACCAGCCTGTACAAGATACTGGCACCGATGAGCCGTTTCAGAAAGGACTACGACCAGCAGAATTTTGCGTTTGATCTGGCGAGGCTGTATATTTCCGGTATAGAGGAGACAAAGAACGGCAGGAAGTTCCAGTTTGGTCCCAGCAGGGTGGGTGGAAAGTCGATCCGCATCCTGGACATGGACGGAAAGGAACAGTTTCTTGCGACGATCCGTTTTTTTGAATAGACAGATGAGGGGGGCAGGCTATGGCAGAAGCGTTTGAAGAGGGCGTTAACGGGATCGCCGATTGCGGGATTTCGTTTCTCGCTGATTTCTGGCAGGAGAAGTATCTCCGGGAATATATCAGAAACGGCGGCAGCAAGATCAAGTTTGTGACAGGGCGTCAGGGGAGCGGGAAAACACATTTTCTGGGACTGATGACAGCGGTTGCCGGGGAGGAGCGCTACAAGACTGCACAGTTTTCGGCGAAGGATATCTGGCTGCATGATTTTAAGGATATCTACGTGGAGATTTTGAAGCAGTGCGACATTATGGGGTGTCTGGAGGCGGTCAGCCATCAGCTGATCGAGCAGATGGGATTTCATTTTCAGGATATTCCGGAGGGGATGCGCTTTATCGACTACCTCTCGCAGAACGATTCGAGTGATGCGATCACCAAGCGGGAGATCCGCGCTCTGCTGCGGAAGATCTTCCTGGACGATCCCATGATGGACAACAATTTTGCGCTGGCGTGCAGTATGCTCACAGGGAGCATACTGGGCTATCCTGTGCTGGAGGAGCAGAACAGGGAGCTGCTGCTCGCATGGCTGGAGGGCGACCGCTCCATAAAATTGTCCCAGCTTCGGGCATTGGATTTTTATCCCAGCCGCATCACGAAATACAATGCGAGGCATATGCTCCGCTCTCTGGCGGAATTGGTACACATGGGCGGATATTCCGGTCTGTTTGTCACGGTTGATGACATGGAGATCCTGATCAGCCGCTCGAGTCTTGAAGCGGTTCATTACACAAAGGTGAAGCGCGAGGATACATATGAGAGCATCCGCCAGCTGATCGATGACATCGACAGTATGAGAAATATTATGTTTGTGTACGCGTTTGACCGCGAACTGCTCGACAACGAGAACGCCGGGATAAAATCGTATCAGGCGCTGTGGATGCGGATCCAGAATGAGATCGTGGGGGAGCGGTTCAACCGCTTTGCGGACATGATCGATCTGGACCGGCTGGCAGCGCAGGAGTACACGCCGGATGTGATCGTTGCGATGTCCGAGCGCATGGCAGACGCGCAGGATCGGGTGCTCAGACCGCTGGACAGGGATCGCGCAGTGCAGCTTGCGGAGCGTGCGCGCATGGGGGCGCTGGGTGTTCCGCTGCTGATCCAGAAGACGATGCAGGGGGTGGATACGGATGTATGATATTGAAGCGAGACATATGATCGAGGCACTGCGCTCAGGAGTGCCTTCCCGCGCCGTGGGACAGTATTTTTCGGAGGCGCGCCCGAGGATCATGAAGGAGATATCAGACAGGCTCGACCAGGTATGTGAACAGGGAAAGGCGAGCGGGATGGTGATCTGCGGAAAGTACGGGGAAGGCAAGACGCATCTGCTGAATACCGTGTTCAGCCTTGCACACTCCAACGGCATGGTGGTATCGTATCTGTCGCTGAGCAAGGAGACGCCGATGGACAAGCTCTATCTGGTCTATCAGAAACTGATACAGAACACCTACCTTCCAAAGCGTGAACAGCCCGGATTTATGTATGAGGTGGACAAGATATCAGCGAAAAGTCCGATCGCAAACGAGATGTCTTTGTATGCCGCGAAGCATCTGGAAACAGATAAGCTGTACTATCTGTTCCGCTCGTATCTCAACACGGAGGATCCGGATGAGAAATTTCTTCTGCAGGCCGATCTGGAGGGGGATTTTATCGCGAATGCATCACTGAAAAAGATATACAGGCGCATTTTCAATGAGCCTGTAAAATACAATGTCAACTTCACCAAGACAAAGCACTGCGGTGATTATATCTCCTTTATGAGTCACCTGTTCACACAGATGGGCTATCGTGGCTGGGTGATCCTGGTCGATGAGACGGAGCTCATGGGGCGTCTTGGCAAAAAGGCGCGCCTGAATGCATACAGGAATATGGCAAAATTCCTGATGCCGAACCAGTGCCCGGAATCGACATTCAGCATCTTTGCGCTCAGCGCGTCCTATGTGGAGGATGTCATCGAGGGAAAGCACGAGTATGAAAATCTCGAGGAGATCTGCCCGGAGGAGCCGGAACCTGTCAGATCCGTCCTGGATATGCTGACAAAGGCACCGCAGCTGCTGCCCCTGACAAAGGACGAGATCAGCGAGGTTTTATGCAAGATACAGGATTTCCATGGCAGGGCGTACGAGTGGACGCCCAGTCTGTCGGCTGCCTCACTGGCGGCATCTACCCAGTCTGGCGGGTATCTGCTGCGCACCAAGATCCGCGCGGCGATCGAGTTCCTGGATCAGCTCTATCAATACGGAAAGGCGGGAGACACTGTCATCAACGAGCTCGGGCAGGAAACGTTCGAGGAGGATGTACCGGTAATTGATGATTTTTGATGAGATCGCGTGAGATGAAATGGCTGTTCATACAGTCTTTTCAAGCCATGATCGAAAACGTACATTGGAATGTCACATTCCGCGTGCAGGGAATTGACAAATCCGTAACACCACATTGTTTGTATTATGTGATACAGATAATGTGGTGTTTTTTGCAGTTTTCAGATGATATACGGCGTTGCATGTATACTATTTATAACAGCATAGAAAGGCTCAACTGCCAGTTTCGGAAAGTGAAGAAGACAAAAAGTAATTCTCAAAAGAGCCTCATTGAAGTGTCTGATTTTTCTGATTTAATATAGATGATTATTAGTCATGTTTTCGCAGATGTGTATAATCTGCGAAACGATTTTAAATTATATCGTATTTACAATATTTATATCGGTATTAGTCTATCATGTTTTTACCCCATTTACAACTCTTTTTTCAAAATCAAATAAGAAATCGCATAGGGAATCATTTGAAAAATACTCTAAAAACACTGATTTTACTGGAAATTTCAACATAACTAAGTAACTTCTCATTTTTTATGGTAGGATTTGTGGTCAAATTTATCAGTAAAAAAATGAGCACTGCACCCTAAAAGTATGCCATTTTATAATTTATATGGTCAAATTTATGGTCAGTGCAAATTCTTAACGCTTGATTTACCTGGGTTTGAATCACGTTTCGCAGATTATACACATCTGCGAAAAAATTTGTGGTATTCGTATTGAATAAAAAACGTAATGAATCAATGGGTTTATAAAAAAGGAAGAAGAGATGGGAGCAGCGTCCACAGAAAATACTGTGACAAAGACTGTCTGGCAGTATAGTGAGCCATTGCCGGAGGAGACAATGACGTTTTTAAAGGGCATTGCTGTTGACTGCTGCAAAGTTCGAAATTGCGTTTATGGCAAATATTCAGGGATCAGAAACTTAAACAACCTGACTCCGGTTTATAACATTTTGAATGAAATGCGTTACTGCGGATTGCGTGAACAGCTGAATCTTCCGGTTGTATACTATGAGCTCGCGATCACGGATGCTGTCTCAAATATGAAAAGCAATTGGAGCAATGTCAAAAACAGAATTGGCGAATGCATTACTGCAAACGAAAATCTAAGTGATAAGGATAAGCTGTATCTCAGGACAGTGCTAAAGCTACATTTTAAACCATCAGGAGTACGAAATGCCAAAAAACGCTGCCGGACTGGATATTGATGAAAAGCGACTGAACAATCTTCTGTGCCGTCTTACCAGAAGATACCTGACACAGCCCGGATCAGACAACACAGATTCCTTTCGCATCTCTCCAAATGGATATTCCTACAAAGACGGCGCGATGCGGATTGTGTGCAGGATTCCACGTAAAAGGATTTCTATTCCGCTTCGGGATAACCGTATGTTTGACAGGCAGATCCAGATCCTGATCCGGCAGGATGATGTTGCGCTTGCAGTGCCGATTAAGGCTAAGGTGAGAGTGCACCAGGACTATACAAACACAGTTTATATTTATATCGGAAGCCAGGATATGTTTACACTGTCCAACGGACACATTTATGGTGCAGCGTTGGAGGAGCTAATCGATCCGGAAACAGAGCGGCTTGCAAAGAAAAACAGAGAGCGTCGCAGGATATATACAGCTTACAACCAGAGCACAGAGGACGGGGATACCCAAAAGGTTCAGAATATCGAAACCAACAACTTCGGCAAACTCAAATACGACAGGCAGAAAGTGAAGGAAAGGGAGAAGACAAAAACCTATATCAATTCTGAAATCAACAGAATGATAGCCAATGAAAAGCCGGTCAAAATAGTGATCACAAAGCCGGTAACAAAGAATAAGACAAAGATTTACGCCAAGTCCGCAAACAGAAAAATGGCGCGGCGTTTCAGTAGTTATATCAGAGAACGGCTTGCATATAAATGTAAGGTTCATTCCATAGAACTTGTGGAGATCAATTCCAAAGATACGGGGCAGAAATGTTCTGTATGCGGAGAAACAGGAAAAAGGCAGGGCAAAGAGTTTTTGTGTGAGAACTGTGGCAGGAATACTACAATTGCCCTGAACTCAGCAAAGAATATACAACAGAAATATTTGACGAAAAGTACGACGGAAAAAACGGATCAGCCTTGCTGATGGCAGTTCTGTGGAGACAGAATAGAATAAAGATCATTTGGTTAATCTGCAGGAACCTGAGAATGAATGATCGAGAGATGATTTTACCGCAAAACGGATCACAGGGGAGTGCATTAACATAAATCCGGCAGTGCCGGATAGGAGTTGTGAAGAAACAGCATAAGAGATCAGACCATGTTGTTTCTTCACAGCTCCAAGAGCAAAAAGTCGGCATTAGCTAAACGGAAATGTCTGAGACAGACATTTTGTTTTCGGGTATGCCAGGACCGCGGCTTTATGCGGAGCGAAGTCAAATTGTATGTGGTGCATACAATTGACAGACAGAGATGTCCTGATAATGCGTATGACAATAACAAAAAACGAATCAGCTCTAAGTCAGCAAAAGACGCAGACTAAGACCTGCTAAGTTTTTAAGAGAATGCCAAAGAACGGCATTCTCCGTGAGAAATAGTATATTCGTTTTTTTGTGAGATGAATGAATTGAGGAAGACTATGAGAAAGGCACAAAAGCAGCAGGCGGAAGAACTGGTCAGGCAGATGGAAGAAGCGCATGACCAGATCAAAAAGTTCATAGAGCAGGGCAGCATTCCGTCAGCGCTGGAGCTTTTGGAGGAATGCCAGAACGGTGGGATTACAGTAGGCACCTTGATTGAAAACACAGAAGGAGAAGGACATCCGACCGTGTTACTTTTGGAAGAATATTGTGAGGTGGCTTATCAGATTCATGAAGAATTGATTCAGAATAAAAATGTCAATACAAATAAAATCTATAAACTTTTGAGGCAGAAACTGATCAAAGCGGCAAACAGCCTGAAAAATAATATTACCGTTAAAAAGGAAGCAGTTTTTCTGCCATATAAAGCGAGTATGTGGGACAGCCTCGAGAGTGTGTGGAAAGCAGCTGACGAGGATGCGTATTGTGACGCATATGTCATTCCGATACCATATTATGATAAAAATCCGGATGGAAGCTTTCGGGAGATGCATTATGAAGCGGACCAGTATCCGGATTATGTGCCGATTACGAGATATGATGAATTTGATTTTGCAAAACACAGACCAGATATGATCTATATCCATAACGGTTATGACAACTGGAATCTGGTCACAAGTGTGCATCCGGATTTCTTTTCAGGAAATTTGAAAAAGTACACGGAAAAGCTGATTTATATTCCGTATTTTGTGTTGGATGAGATCGAACCCGACAATGAGCAGGCTGTAGAGAGTATGAAACATTTCTGCTTCATGCCGGGCATTATCAATGCAGATCAAGTGATCGTACAGTCTGAGAATATGAAGAAGATTTATATCAGTGAGTATCTGAAAGCTGCAAAAGAGCGTGGATTGCAGGGAAAGCATTTGGATAGGGAGTATCTGGAACGGAAATTTTTAGGGCTGGGTTCACCGAAGTATGACAGAGTTCTTTCTATTAAAAAGGAGAATTTAGATATTCCACAGGAATGGCTGAAAGTGATTGAGAAGCCTAATGGAAGTTGGAAGAAGATTATTTTATACAATACTGGGATAGCGGCACTGCTTGCCCACAATGAAAAATGGGTGAACAAGATTGAGAATGTGCTGGAGACTTTTAGGGAAAATCAGGATGAGGTTGCCTTGCTATGGCGTCCGCATCCATTGATTGAGAGTGCGATGAAGTCTATGCGGCCGGAAGTTTTGCAGAAATATGAGATGTTGAAAGAGACGTATCTTGCAGAAGGCTGGGGAATCTATGACGAGACAGCCGATGTGGACAGGGCTGTGGTGTTTAGTGATGCGTATTATGGAGATAGCAGTTCGGTGGTGCAGCTGTATAAGCAGACTAGGAAACCGATTATGATTCAGAATGTGGAGATTATGAATTAAACATTATGAGAAAAAGTAGAACAGCAGGATAATAGCATGAATAATCAGTACATAAATGAGTTGATGAACACTTTGGAACAAACAAGGATCTATATGGAGAACGGCGAAGAGTCTGACTATGAGACAGGAATACAGGTATTAGTGGAATGTTTCACAAGACACAAAAAAGCGGATACACAGATCTTTTTCATAGGAAACGGTGGAAGTTCCGCAATTGCAAGTCATATGACTGCCGATTTTATGAAAAACGGCGGTATGAAAACTTACAGCTTGTATGACAATGCAGTGACAACCTGTATGGGAAATGACTACGGGTATGAATATGTTTTCTCAAGGCCTCTGGAATTCCTAGGACAGGAAAATGACCTGCTGGTGGCAGTCAGCAGTTCCGGCAATTCACAGAATATTGTGAATGCCATCAATACAGCAAACACAAAGAATATGGAAACAATCACCTTTACGGGATTTAAGAAAGATAACCGATCAAAACAGCTGGGGACGGTCAATGTGTATGTACCGTCAGAAAAGTATGGAATTGTAGAATCCATACACAATTTGATGTTACAGCAGATTGTTGATCTGATTATGGAGAGAGACGGGGTACGGCTGTAACATAGCATAGATTGTTGAAATGGTTATTTATTATATTTGATATATAGATATTAAAATAGAAATTTTTCTGGGAAATTGTGCTGACATTCCAATTGATGAGATGTTGGCAGTGCGGAGGTTGAAGATGATTTCACTTGTAACGGGCGGCTGTGGCTTTATCGGATCGCATATGGTGGACAGGCTGTTGGCAGAAGGACACGAGGTAAGAGTGATCGATAACTGGACAACAGGAAGACCTGAAAACCTTGACCATCAAAAGGATAATAAGGATCTGAAAATATATCATATGGATATCAGAAAGAAAGAGGAGATTGAGCCTGTCTTTCAGGACGTGGATTACATTTTCCACTTTGCCGCGCTTGCGGATATCGTACCGTCAATACAGCGGCCACATGACTATTATTCGTCTAATGTATTGGGAACGTTTAACGTGGTGGAATGTGCTAAGAACGCCGGAATTAAAAAGCTTGTGTACGCAGCGTCTTCCTCCTGCTATGGCATGCCGGATGAATTTCCTACCAGGGAAACAGCTGAGATCAGACCACAGTATCCGTATGCTCTGACAAAACGGCTGGGAGAGGAGACTGTGCTCCATTGGGGACAGGTCTATGGGCTACCGGTGGTGACATTAAGACTTTTTAATGTATATGGCACGCGGTCAAGAACCTCTGGAACGTATGGAGCGGTATTCGGTGTATTTCTGGCGCAGAAACTTGCTGGAAAGCCTTTTACCGTTGTGGGTGACGGGAATCAGACGAGAGATTTTACCTATGTGACAGATATTGCAGATGCATTTTATACAGCGGCGGTGTCAGATGTGGTTCAGGACACATTTAATGTGGGAAGCGGCGGGACATATTCGGTAAACAGACTATGTGAACTGCTTGGTGGTGAGATGACACATATTCCAAAGCGGCCGGGCGAGCCGGACTGTACTTTTGCGGATACCACGAAGATCGAGAATATATTAGGCTGGAAAGCAAAAGTCACTTTTGAGGAAGGCGTGCAGAAGGTGCTCGATAACATTGACTACTGGCGCAAGGCTCCAGTGTGGACACCGGACAGTATCGGTGCGGCGACGCAGGACTGGTTTAAATATCTGGGCAGTTAACTGTCTGAATGAAGGACAGCTTTCTGGATGAAAGGCTGTTGCAAAAATAGGATAGATTAATTGAAACTGGCAAAGGAAACTGGCTTGGATCATGGAAAAGATAGTAGACAAGATCACATTCAGGGAAGAAACAAGACCAAAACTGAAAAAAGAGGGAAAGACCATAGCGCTCTGTCATGGTGTGTTTGACCTGGTGCACCCGGGACACATCATACACCTGCAGCAGGCAAAGCAGATGGCGGATATCTTAGTAGTGTCCGTCACTGCGGCAGAGTTTGTGCGCAAGGGACCGGGGAGACCGTATTTTAATGATGAGATGCGGCTCAAAGTACTGGAAGCGCTGGAGTGCGTGGATTATGTGATGCTCTCGGAAGGGTACACAGTTGATGACATCGTGGAGAGTGTGGAGCCTGATCTGTATATAAAAGGCGAGGAGTACGCGAACGAGAGCGAAGATATCACAGGAAAGATGACCGCCGAGCGGGAGCTGGTGGTGGAGCATGGCGGAAAGGTGGCATACACCATAGGAGAGGTGTTCAGTTCCACGAAACTGATCAATACAGCGCTTTCGGGACTGCCGGAAGATGTGATCCGGTACATGGAAGGATTTATCACAAAGTATTCCATGGAGGATATCAAAAAGTATGTCGAGAAAGCAGAGAAGCTCAGAGTGCTCGTTGTGGGAGATGTGATCATTGACAGATATACATACTGCATCGTGCATGGACTGATGAGCAAGGATACAGGATATTCGTCGGGACTTGAATACTCAGAACAATATCTGGGCGGAGCTGTTGCAGTCGCCAGACATTTGAGCAGTTTTACCGAAAATGTGACACTCATGTCAATTGTTGGCAATGAGGAAGACATACGGCTTCAGTTTTTGGATGAGATCGCAGATAAGATGCGGTTAAAGCTTACCTACAGTGCAAGTTTTCCTACGATTGTAAAGCATCGGTATCTCACCAGAAATGCCAAGAGAGAAGAATACAGGAAAATATTTTCCATTAATAATATTCCGGATCCAATGGTGTATGAGGAAGAAGTACGGGAAGAGTTTTATAGAGGACTTGCAGAAAAAATAGATGATTTTGATGTCGTATTTCTCTGTGATTTCGGTCATGGACTCATAGATGAAAAGGTAAAAGATCTCATACAGGAAAAGGCAAAATATTTAGTGCTGAACTGCCAGACGAATTCAACCAATTACGGAATGAACATTATCACAAAGTATGGCAGGGCAGATGCTTTTACACTGGATCAGAAAGAATTGAAACTTGCGTATCCGATGGATATGGCAGACGAGCATACCGCGCTGGCAAAGTTAAGTTTGCACCTTGGGTGCGGCGGATGGCTTACAAGAGGAGCAGAAGGCGCGTATGGAATAGAAGGACAGAAAATTCCGGAAGGTCAAAACGTTCAGAAATGTCAGGATAGATACGAATGCCGGAACATAGATGAGAGTCTACACATATGTGAATATTCGTATATTCATGAATGCCCTGCATTCACACTGACCGTAAAAGATACTGTGGGGGCAGGAGATGCGTTCTATTCCATTGCAGGGTTGTATGCGGCAGCAGGAGCGTCGATCGAGCTTGGCACATTTATGGGAAATATCGCAGGAGCGCTCGGGGCGAATATTGTAGGCAATAAGGAAGCAGTGGAGAAGGTCAATGTGCTGAAATATGCGGGGACACTGCTTAATATATAGATTGGAAGTATATTGAACCTTGACAATTTCATATTTTACATCGGAAAGTTTATCGCCATTTCTTTACATTAGACAGATACAATGTTAAGATAAACATAGGAAGTAAAAAGTCGGTGTATGAAAAGGCATGGTGATATTATGTTAAAAATGTTGAATCAGACAGATATAAAGTCGTTTAACAGTGTCAAAAAGGAATATCCGTACAGCAGGATTTTGATAAAGATCAATACATTAGATGACTATGAGGGGCAGATATTGGCAGTTAGTGATTCCGCAGAGTCAGATGATGACTTGTGTGAGAAATTACATGAATTTTTGGACAACGATATCTTGTGCATTATAGTAGGAAGTTATGTTCAGGGAGGAAGCCAGAATGTTATATACAGTGTCAGATGATGGTATCTATACTGCTAACTGCGAGCTGTACATTCTTGATAAAAGGAATGCTGCAATGCATTTCATCGTTGACACTGGAGCAAGTATAACATGCTGCAGGGCAAAGGAACTCGGCGTAAATCTTAGTGAAGATGATTTTATAGCAAATAAGTCAAATACAAGGTATATAAATGGAGTCTTAAAAGAGAAGAAAAGTAAGAAAGATACCGATGAGTATAGTATTTTGTTTTATGAAGTGAAACTGCAAAAATTGAAAATCGGAACTTCCATTATCTTGGAAAATGTATCTGTATGGGTAACTTTTGATAGCAGATTCTATACCTGTCTTTTGGGACAGGATATATTAGATCAGTTGTATTATTTGCATTTAAGGAATACAAAAGAACTGTTAATATCAGATAATGTTGCTGATTTGAAACAGTATATAAATAGTGTGTAGTTACAAAAAATAAATTTTTTATAAGCTACTGATGTAAAATATGAAATTGTCAAAAACAATGAAAATATTTTGCATCTTTTTTTATGTTTTGGATGCAGAGATTTGAAAGAAAGCAAGGAAAGGAACAGGCGGGAATGGCGGAAGACATCAGAATGGATTCACACAAGTTAATATACCATCCGGAAACCGTAGCGCGGTGGCTGAAAGGCGAGAATATTTATCCGGTTGAGATCGAAATATCGCCAAGCGGCATCTGTAATCACAGATGTGTGTTCTGCGCGGTTGACTACATCGGATACCAGCCTGCGTTTCTTGATAAGGAAGTGATACTCCGTGATATCAGGCTGATGAGCCAGAAAGGATTGAAAAGCGTCATCTGCTCAGGCGAAGGGGAACCGCTCTTGAACAAAGACATGCCCAGTCTTGCAAATGGAATCAAGTCCTGCGGCGTGGATGTGGCGATGAGCACAAATGGAGTGCTCTTTACAAAAGAAAGGATTGAGGAATGCCTGGGGGCATTCAGCTGGGTGCGTTACAGCATCGCCAGCATGGAGGAGGAATCCTATGACAGGATACAGCGTGGGAAAGCAGATGACCTGGAAAAAGTAAAAGAGAACCTGGGTGAAGCAGTCCGTCTCAAAAAGGACAGGAAGTTAACAGCAACGCTGGGGGTACAGTGCCTGCTGCTGCCGGACAATGCGGGACAGCTCACTGATATGGCAAAGGCACTGAGAGAGATCGGTGTGGATTACCTGACAGTAAAGCCCTATTCGCAGCATCGGCACAGCAAGAACCAGTATGAGATCGACTATGGGGAAATGCTGGATCTGGAAAAGCAGTTAAAGGAATATATTACAGATGATTTTGCAGTGTATTTCAGGACATCCGCGATGCGGAAAATGCATCACGACAAAAGCTACGGACAGTGTTACGGACTGCCTTTTATGACGCATATAGATGCGAAGGGAAATGTTTGGCCCTGTGTGGCGCATATCGGGACGGAGGAGCTGTGTTATGGAAATATCAATGATGAAACTTTTGAGCAGATCTGGGAAGGCGGCAGGAGGCGGGAGGTCAACGGGCGGCTGAACAAGATGGATATCAACAAGGTGTGCAGGGAAGCCTGCAGGCTGGATGAGATCAATCAGTATCTGGATGAATTAAGACATCCGGGGCGGCATGTGAATTTTATATAGAAAATTTAGAAAAATAACTGCACTTTGACAATTTCATATTTTACATCGTAAAAACATATATTCCGAACAAACATTTGAACTTCGCTTGACAGGGATGCCATCCGCTAATATAATATTCCCATAGTATCCAAAGCATATAATGTATATTATTATGCATTGCATTATATGCTTCATTGAAAAATGGAAATTGGGGAGGGAAATATTATATTAAAGATACTGGATGAAAATAGATTCAGAAATCAGGGAGCTGTATAAAGACTGTAAGTATGTATATATCATAGACAGTTATGATAAAGTTAATGATGACGAAGGATACCTGTACTGTGTCAGTACGTCGGACGAGTCATATATGGAATTGATTCACGAGAGAGACCGATTAGAGGATAACGGGAAAATATGTGTCCTTGGTGGAAGTTATAATAACGGAGGTGCAGTAGGTGTACAGTACGAGATTAAAGGATGAGCGTTTTGTTGTTGACAGCATTGCGTTATTAGAAAAGGCAAGAGTGATTCAATTTGTGGTTGATACAGGAGCAAAATACACGTGCTGCAATTATGCGTCGTTTGATGAAAATTTATGTGAGAGCAGCATGAAAGGGAAAGAAACAAAGTTTCTTGGTGGTTTTGTAAAGGGAAAACCAGTGAAGTTTTACAAATGTGCCTTGGAACAGTTTACAATCGGAAATATCGATATGAACGCACAGGATATCTGGGTAACTTTTGACCAGCGTGTTACGGATACTGTATTGGGCGTGGATATTTTAAAACAGATCATTATGATAACCAATCCATACAACCAGCAGGTTTATTTTCTAAGCGAGTGGTTAAAACCACCGCCTTTAGGCGGTACTTTCTGAATAAGAAATAAGTGATAGAAGATAGTTGTTTTCAAGCTAAGCGCGACTTTAGTCGCAAGAAGCATTTTTTAAATTGCCATAACCCACCAACTTTAGTCGGTGGTAGTTAAGTTCTGTAAGGACAGGGATGATTACAATAAAAATTTTGAGCTGCTAACCCAATAATAATGAAGACTATTGAAATAAAAAGGGATGTAAAATATGAAATTGTCAAAACAATGGATATTTTACATTCTTTTTGTGTGTTAAAAATGAGTGATAAAACAGGGGAGATAGGCAGATAGAAATGAAGTCATCACCGTACAGCAATTTGAAGATATTCGCGCATGCGGAAGAAATAAACCGTGTCAGGAATGGTGGGAGAACTGCTCCGTTTATGTGAGGATAAAGCCCACAAACCGCTGCAACCAGAACTGCTATTACTGTCATTATAAGAATCAATATCTGGAACTGGATCAGTATCATCCGTCCGATGAGATCAGCCGTGAAAAGATGCTGGAACTGATTCAGGATTTTAAGGATATCGGTGTGAAGGCAGTCACCTTTAGTGGCGGCGGGGAACCGCTCCTGTATCCGTATATCGAGGAAGCAATGGAGGCTGTCCTGGAGGCAGGAATCGATCTGTCCATTATCACGAATGGCAGTCTGCTGACAGGTAAAAAAGCAAAACTGCTTTCTAAGGCAAAGTGGGTACGGATTTCACAGGAATCAGGCTGCCCGGAGACTTATGCAAGGATCAGGGGTGTCAGGGAAAGTGCTTTCCATGAACTTTGTGAAAATATCAGACAGTTTGCAGAAGTTAAAAATGCGGATTGTGAACTGGGTGTTAATTTTGTGGTCGGTTCCGAGAATTAAGAATTTTAAGAGCTGAAGCTTGCATACCCGGTATATATGGCGGACGAGCGTATTGTGCTGAAAAAGTCAAGCGCATATTTCGGGTGTGGTGTCTGGCTGATAAGGGACTCGGATTGCAAGCAATAAACAATCAATAAGTAAGGTGGGTGCATTGAATTTTGTAAGTACCTTGACGAATGTATAGAATATAA
The DNA here is from genome assembly GCA_910585765.1 of uncultured Lachnospiraceae bacterium. Taxonomy (GTDB): domain Bacteria; phylum Bacillota; class Clostridia; order Lachnospirales; family Lachnospiraceae; genus COE1. The sequence continues at coordinate 125,346 of CAJUES010000001.1, forward strand.
GAGATGTTTTCAAGGTAATAAAAGTGGTGAGTTTGTACATTATCAGCAGATGGGTAGCTATATTCAGTATTGATGCTGGGAATATTTTATAAAATGAAATCAAATGGAAAATGAAAAGTTGAAAGGGTAAATATTTTGGTCGCTAATTGAAAGGCGAGGGAATGGAGATTGTTATGTATGTTTTAGGAATTTCTGCATTATATCATGATGCGGCGGCAGCGTTAATAAAGGATGGAGAAATAATTGCGGCTGCGCAGGAAGAACGTTTTACCAGAATAAAACATGACCAATCCGTGCCTCAAAATGCAATTCATTATTGTTTAGGTCAAGCAGGAATTATCAGTGATGAGCTTGAGGCGGTTGTTTATTATGATAATCCAATTATGACAACAGATCGGTTTATTAATAATTTAAAATATGCTGGGAAAGATGCAGCAGATTTAATTGAATTTTCTTTTGAATCGCTTTTTAATAAAAAAATGTGGATTAATAGGGCAATAGAAAATAAGTTAGGCGGGTTGGGAAAACAGGGCAAATTATTCGTGATCGAGCATCATATTTCACATGCGGCATCTGCCTTTTTTCCATCACCTTATGAAAAAGCGGCAATTATTACCATAGATGGTGTAGGGGAATGGGCAACAACAACAATTGGTTATGGGATTGGGAATAAAATAAAATTGATAAAAGAAATAGATTATCCGCATTCGTTAGGTCTTTTGTATAGTGCATTTACGTATTTTTGTGGATTTAAAGTAAATTCGGGTGACTATAAGCTTATGGGGTTAGCTCCATATGGAAAACCTGTATATTATGATATCATAAAGAATAATTTGATAGATATAAAACAAGATGGTTCATATAGGTTGAATTTAGACTATTTTGATTATCAATATGGGAGAGCAATGACTAATGAAAAGTTTGCGGAGTTATTTGGAGGATCTAGGCGTGTTCCGGAGTCTAGAATTACTCAAAGAGAGATGGACATGGCAGCATCAATACAGAAAGTTTTAGAGGAAGTTGTTTTGTTGATTGTAAAAGATGCAAAACAGATGATTGGAGATGAGTGTGACAACCTTGTTTTAGCTGGTGGAGTTGCGCTTAATTGTGTTTCAAATGGAAATATATTGAGAAACAATATTTTTAAGAATATATGGATTCAACCAGCAGCGGGCGATGCGGGTGGGGCATTAGGCGCTGCGTTATATTATTATTTTCAATACAGTAATAATTCGCGGCAATATAGTGGAAAAAGTGATGGTCAAAAAGGAACGTATTTAGGTCCGTCATATGATAATGTGTTTGTTGAAAATTATTTGAGGAAGAATAATTATAAGTATGAAAAATACGAGGAAAAAGATATATATGAAAAAATTGCGGAATTGATAGATAGACAGTATGTTATCGGTATTTTTGCAGGCAGGATGGAATATGGACCAAGAGCATTGGGAAATCGGAGCATTATTGGAGATGCACGTTCAGCAAAGATGCAATCAAAATTGAATCTCAAAATCAAAAATAGAGAATCGTTTCGACCTTTTGCGCCATCTGTATTGGAGGAGAGAGTTTCTGATTACTTTGAACTAAAAGGTAAGAGCCCATATATGCTGATTTGCGCGGATGTGCAGAAAACACTGAGAAAAGAGTTTGATTTGGAAGTTCAATTGGAGAAAAATGATAAAGATCTTTTAGCAGCAGTAAATATCCCCAGGTCAATTATTCCAGCTGTTACTCATGTGGATTACAGTGCTCGGGTGCAGACAGTTAACGAGGAAACAAATCCTGTATTTTATAAAATAATAAAGGCATTTGAGAAAAGAACAGGCTGTGGTGTTGTAATTAATACATCCTTTAATGTGCGGGGAGAGCCCATTGTCTGTTCCCCAGAGGATGCATATAAGTGTTTTATGAGAACTGAAATGGATGTACTGATGATTGGAAATATGATTTTATATAAATCGGAACAGCCGGTTTGGGAAGAAAGAGAGGATTGGAGAACGGTATATGAGCTTGACTAATACAAACAATGAGAAACAAAAACTAGAGGAATGGGCGGCAAAAAATTCGGATGAAAGAGTATTTGACGAGGTGTCAAATAATACAAATTCATATTGGGTGATGAGAGAGGAAAATATAACGGATTTATATGAATATGATTTTAAAACCCTGCCAGAATTTGAAAATTTGTGTCGGAATATTTGGAAAAATACGATCGATGAAGAGATTATGAAAATAGTTGCTGTGTCAGTATTTAAATGTAAATATCAATTTGAATCAACGGCTGCGGTTGTAGAAAAGGAAGAAATAGAAACATCAGGAAGTCTTCCGGAATACATATATGTTTTTTGAAAAGAAATATAGTAAAGAATGGGAGATATTGATAAATGTTAAGAACATTATTTACTATCGCAGAAAGATATAAAGAAAAAAGAATTTATATATATGGGATTAATCGAAATGCAATTAATGTGTTTACGGAGTTGGTTTATAGGGGAGCAGATGTGTGCGGATTTGTGGATTCACACAATAGATGCATAGGGCAATATTTTATGAATAGGCCAATTCAGGAAACTACATCGGTCATGGGCAAAAAGAATGTTGTAATAATCATATCAAAGTTTTATGAGAAAGCACATATACAAAATGAAATATTGAATACAGAAATATGTTATATCACAGAGATACTTGATGTTGATTTGTCATTGGGAGAAAAAAGAGTAGTTATATATGGGCTCGGCAAAAGAGGAGAAGAAATATATAAGCTGCTAAAGGAAAAGAAAATAGAAATATGCGACGTATGTGAATCTGAAAAAAGTAAAGATACTTGGATGGAAATGCAAGTGCGTTATATTAGAGATCTTAATATAGATTCTGATACTGCAGTTATTATTGCAACTAAAATAGAGAAATATAAGAGAGAAATGATTCGGAATATTGGTGGATGTGCAGGAGACATAGTTGTAGATGAAATTGTGGATAATGCATCAATAATTCAGGGTAATATTTTTTGGGTGATTAATAAAGCGGTAAACGAGAAGAAAGATATTTATTTATATAAAAGTCGTACAGAGGAATTAAGATTTTTGAAAGATATTTTAGCAAGATATCAAGTATCTGTTGCAGGTGAGGTAAGTGAAGATGAAATAGTGGGAAAAGAATCCATAAATATATACGATTTGGCATATAAGAATGTAAATGAAGTGGTAGTCGTTATTCCTGAATGGGATGCAAAGCGCTCAGAATCAATTTGTGATATTTTGGATGAGATAGGGTTTTCATTAGAAAAGCATAACTATACATCAATTCATCCAGAAGCACGTAAATATAAAGATGCGATGAACACTGTCATAGATTGCTTAGTTGGGCATGCTTCCAGAGGAAATGGGAAATTACAGGGATATGTAGTATATGGTGAAGAAAAAAGGGGCTGTTTAAAAATCATGGTATTAGGAGGTTCCACTTCAACGGATGGGTATTATCGCACGAAATCATGGGTCAATCTTTTTTTTCATAAAATTGAACGGTCTGGTATAGAGGTAGTGTTGTATAATGGCGCTGCGTGTGGATATGATATTGTTCAAGAGCTATTGCGTCTTATGAGAGACGGAAATATTATTAAACCAGATTATGTTATTAGTATGAGCGGGGTTAATAATACGAATAGAAAGATGCGGACAGATAACCAGTTTTGTGTTGTTGATTTTTTAAATTGGATAAAAGCTTTGGATAGAGAATGTGAGTATTCAAGTGGAATTAATGACAATGAGGTGTTATATGATTTTTGGAATAGGAATGCAAAGATAATGAAGATGATATGCGAATTATTGGGCGCAAAATTTTATGGCTTTTTGCAGCCAATAAACATAGGGATAAAAAATGCTGGTTTGAATGAGATTAGTATGTATGAGCAGGATGATTGTTTAAGCAATACAAATATTTTCAGGGAAAAAGTGATGAGTGAGCGGGAACATATATATACAAATTTGATAGATCTATTTGATAAAAAAGAAAATATGTATATAGATAATTGTCATTATTCTAACAAGGCTAACGATATTATTGCAAACATTGTATATGATACACTTTGGACTGATATTGAAGAAAGGATGGGACATTAGTTTACAAGGAATAAGGCAGAGGATTGCAGATTACGTCAGGTGTTCAGGTATGCTTTTGCCAGATAATAAAATGTATATTATCGATATGGCAGGCTTAGGGAAATTAGGGAATATGTTAATTTCATATGATTGTCAAATCGTAGTGGAGAGTAGAATGAATAATAAAAGCAAAGCAAATTCATTTCTTATTGTTAATCCCATACTGCAGATAGGGAATAAGAAAAGGTATATATATCGTGTTGACAGGGATTCGCTTCAGTTATTTTTTTGGTTGTGCTCTATGCGGATTTATGTAAATGGATTTATTGATGAGGATTTTAAACAAAGCGAGGTATATCATAAAGAAGTATATGGTTTAGATAAATTAGAAGAGGATCAATATATATTGATTGCAATAAGGAAAGGGGAAGAAAAATTTTTAGAAAAATACAATGTATGCTACAAACCTTTGGTGTTAAATCCAAATATAAACAGGAAACAGATTTGGATTTATGGAGCAGGTTATATAGGGCAGAATGCTCAAAAATATTTGCTGGATAGATGTATAGATATTCAAGGTTTTATCGAATCTGATATTAAGAAAGTTGGGAGCAGGATACAGGAAAAAGAAATATATGGTAAAGAAATAATACGCAAATTGCCAGAGGATGCATCAATTATTGAAGCGGGAAAATATTATAAAGAAATAGATAAAATGATTTGCGAGGCTAAGGCAGATGTAGATCGATACTTTCTGAAGGACGAATTTGAACTGGGGATATATAAAGAAAATAAAATTATAGTAGATGCAGAAAAAAGTATTTATTGGAAAAGAGCGTCGTTAATGAATTTGGGAGAATTTTTTCCTGATAGAAAGTTTGTGTTTTATGGTGATGATATTGATGTTGCCTGTAAGTATTGTGAAATATTTGAAATGTTGGATTTTACAAATGTTTTAATTGTTTCAAATGACAGTGATAAGCGGGTAAGGTTTCCCGTAATCAATTACATCGAGGAGGTCTTATATGAAACAAATTATTTAATTTTATTATATGGAAAAAGCAATAGTTATGTTGACACGTTGTTGTCTCTGGGAATGCAGGAAGTGCGGGATTACGTACATGTGGATCAGCCAAGTATTCTGTTTTCTATTAATTTTAGGAAACAGGTTTTAGATATTAATTTAGGGTATACATATAAGACAAACAGCGAATTTCCTGGCGTATATGTTTATGGGATGAATCATGAAAACGATTATAGGATTGCAGTATTGGGTGGGTCTACATCGGACAGTATGTTGGCGCCTTTTAAATCATGGGTACAAATTTTTTATGAAGATTATTGTGAAAAGAAACGTGGGATTAGTGTTTTTAACGGAGCAATAGGCGGATATAACTCAACACAGGAGTTGCTTAAGCTGATGAGAGACATGGTACATTTAAAACCCGATATGATTATTGTGTATGATGGCTACAATGATGCCAGAGATGCAGGCAGGGGAGTAGTTAATTCTTTTGCGTTTCCATATATGATGGATATTTTTGGAGTTATAAACGGAAGGGTACAAAATTGTGATTCACCAGTGAATCGAATTGATGTTGAAAAGTTGTGGACAGGTATTTCATTTCAAAAGAATGTAGTGGGGAATTGGTTAAAGAATATCGAATATATGCATGCTGTGGCTCAAATAAATAATATTAAATTTGTTGCATTTTTACAGCCAATGTTACCAAGCAAAAAGAAATTGAACTTACATGAAAAGTCAATAATGAGAATGATAGAGGACACTTATCCTGGTGTTGTGATCGCAGCTGCTAAAGAATTTCGAAATCAAGGGCGGCAGATGCAGAATGATTTCGAATATATGTATGATTTGTCTGGGATTTTTGATGATGATGATGTTTATATGGATATATGCCATGTTTACGAAAACGGAAACAGGATAATTGCTAAAAATATTTATGAGATAATAAGGGGAAAATGGAATGAATAACGAAGAAACAAAGAAACACTATATGGAGCTGATAAAAAAATATGGGTTAACACCACAAGGAGTTGACTGGGGGGAAAAGTGCAGTGCAGAACAATTAAATTTTCGATATCAAAATATGTTAAATGTTATTACTAATTATCACGGGTTAAAGCACAGTACCCACATCCCACATCT
>CAJUES010000002.1:0-26459 GCA_910585765.1 uncultured Lachnospiraceae bacterium
TCATTACATAAAATTGTGTCAGAATTAGTTGGGCGTGAACAGTAACACATCCACGGTAAACGGTGTAAATATGCGAAGAAGTAATTGACTTATTCCCTGAACACAGATATAATAATGAAACAGAAGGCTGTCGTCTGCAGGAGAAAACTGCAGTGCTGTAGTACATGTCCGGACATAAGAGGGGGGCTTATGGAGACAGTGACGTGCGGCGCCAAAATAATACATGGGGGATGTTTTATGTTTCACGAATTGAATTCTGAGAAAAGCAGCAGTCTCAGTCAGAAGATTATCTCGAAGATGGCAGTGATCACAGCTGTTATTTTTTTGTTTACAATTCTGATGTCTGCACTGCTCTCCGCAAAGTCCCTGATCAAGGTCAACAGGGAAAAATTGTCGGCAGTTGCCTACGAGAATGCCTTTTCGCTGGTGAGTGACATCGAGGAAGCCTACGGGAAAGTCGTGGGTTTTGCCGGATCGCTCAGGAATATTTCCATCCTGGATGCGAAGGAGCAGAGAGATGCCATCGATACGGCACTGGTGGGGCTGCTCGAGGGCGGCGACGGGTTTACGACAGGATTTGCCTATTTTGAGCAGAATGCCATAGCGGATGCCGAGGGTGTTCCGTACAGTGTCCACAAAAAGGATATGGCGTACGAGGCGGTCGTGTATCCGAACGAGGAAAAGGACGGATACGTATTTGAAAAGCACGAGGATGCCTTTGACAATTATGACAAGGACTACTGGAAGCAGATCAGGCAGACAGGGGAGCCGTATGTCATGGATCCCTATGTGTATGAGCTGATGGGGAAGAACATTATGATGATCAGCATCATCGCGCCGGTGTGGGATGCACAGGGGACATTCTTCGGCGTGTCCGGCGTCGATGTGGGGCTTGACGACATGCAGGAACGGCTGCTGGTGAGCTCGGACTACAAGTCCGCCCATCTGGTGGCGCTCGCGGCGGACGGAACGATCCTGGTCGACTCTGCCGACGGCACGACGGTGGGAAAAACGGCTGCCGAGGCCGGCTATGACACGCTGGAACAGGACGTGGAAACGCTCAACGCACTGCCGGAGGAAATGCGCGGCAGCAGCCGTGCCGTCATCCGGAACAGAGAGAACTTCGGTACGGGGAAAAGCGGCATCTGCGTGACGATACCGCTGACAGTCGACGACAAAACGCAGTGGACACTGCACATGACGGTCAACAATATGGAATTTTACGGTCCCATCATCGAGGGAGCCGGAAAACTGACAGTCCTGGTCATCGTGTTTGGCATCATACTGTTGAAGGCAGTCAACTGCATCATCAAACGCTCCCTGGACCCGATCCAGGTGATCACGGAGGGGGCGGCAAAACTGGAGGCGGGAGATCTGAACATCCACATTGACATTGTGTCCGACGACGAGCTGGGGCACCTGGCGCAGGCGTTCAATCATATCAGCACGATCATCAACAACTATGTCAATGATATCTCCGAGCAGCTTTCCCAGATGGCAAGCAACAATATGGATATCACGATAACGCAGGATTACATAGGGGACTTTATTCCGATTCAGGTGTCCATCGAGAAGATCTCCGCGTCCCTGAACGAGACGCTGCACGAGATCGTGCGCTCGGCGGATGAGGTGTCCACAAGTTCGGAGAGTGTCTCTTCCGGGGCGCAGATCCTCTCGGACGGCGCGACGGAGCAGGAGTCGGCGATCAGCCGGCTTGCGGCGTCCATAGAAAGCCTCACGCAGGATGTGACTGCAAATGCAAAGGATGCGCAGACAGCGAACGAATTTGTGTCTGAGGTGAACAGGAATATCGAGGCGAGCAACAAGGAGATGGAACACCTGATCCGTGCCATGTCGGCGATCAGCCACTCGTCCGGCGAGATCGAGAAGATCGTGAAAACGATAGAGGATATCGCGGCGCAGACAAACCTGCTCTCCCTGAACGCATCCATCGAGGCATCGCGGGCGGGGATGGCTGGCAAAGGCTTTGCCGTGGTGGCAGACGAGATCCGCGGGCTGGCGTCCAAGAGCGCGCAGGCGGTCAACCAGACGGCAGCTCTCATCGCAAGTTCCCAGGAGGCGGTGGAGAACGGCATGGGCATAGCGGACAACACCGCGAAGGCACTGATGACGGTGGTGAAGGGATCCGAGGAAATCCTCGGTGCCATGGAAAAGATCAGCAATGCCTCGCAGAATCAAAAGAGCGTGCTGGAACAGATCACATCCAACGTCGATCAGATCAGCAGTGTGGTGCAGTCCAACACTACATTTGCCCAGAACAGCGCGGCAACGAGCGCGGAACTGTCAGACCAGTCCAGGCGCCTGCACGAACTGGTGAACCGTTTTCAGCTCAAATGATGCCGGACTTTTGTGCGGTGTGCGGACATCAGGTTCCGGGGAAAATCGCAGCGAATACAGCGTGCGGGAGAGGGGGCGGATATGGTGATCAGGGTGGCGGTCATAGAGGACGAGACGGGGCTGCATGGTTATTACGGGAAGATGATGGAAGCGTGGGGAACTGCCAGGAATGTCCGGATCGCCGCCACGTTTGTCGGGAGTGCGGAGGAGTATCTATTCAAGTATGATGGGCAGAATATATTTGACATTATATTTCTGGATATCTGCATGAAGGATATGAATGGCATGGAACTGGCGCATGAGATCAGAAAGTCCGACAGGAATGTGCAGATCGTGTTCCTCACGGGGAAGACGGAGTACGTGTTTGAGGGCTATGAGATCGGAGCGGTCAGATACCTGGTCAAACCCGTTGCCGGGAGCGATCTGGAAAAAGCGCTGGACGCGTGTATGGAGAGGCTTGAGGGCGCCCGGGAGGATTTTATCACGATAAAATGCCACGGGGAAAATCTGCGGCTCTCAAGAAGCGAGATCATATCGGTGCAGGTCGACGGGCATTATCTTCAGATGCGGACAGTGGGCGGCGCGCATGAGTGGAAAGCCAGCTTAAAGGAGATGCTGTCCAGGCTGGATCCCGACAGGTTTGTCATGGCGAACCGCTCGACTGTCGTCAATCTTGAATATGTCGACCGGATCACGCGCGAGGAATGCTTCCTTGAGAACGGGGACGTGATACCGGTCAGCCGCGGCGCGTACGGACCGCTGAATGATGCGTTCATGAAATACTTTTTCAGATAGGTGATTTTGCAGTTCAGGAGGCGAAGGATGTTTCATTTTGGTGATAGAAGATATCTGAACTATCAGGTTGAGGTGATGTCGAGGCATGTCGAGGAAGTGAATGACATCTACATGAAAATGCGGGGATGGCGCCACGATTACCACAATCATCTCCAGAAGCTCAAGGCGCACCTTGCCATGGGGCAGATCGAGGAAGCCCAGAACTATCTGAACCAGCTGGAGGGGGATCTCGACGGCATCAATGTGAAGTACGCGACGGGCAATGTCAGCCTGGATGCCATACTCAACAGCAAGCTGAGCATGGCTGAAAATGCACAGATCCGCGTCAACTGCAAGGCACAGATCGGCGAGAACCCGGCGATCGAGGATATCGACCTGTGCGTCATCATAGGAAATCTGATCGACAATGCGGTGGAGTCCTGCCGCAAAATGCCCGCGGACGCGGACCGGTTCCTGCGGATCTACGTATGCGTGCGCAGACGGCAGCTGTATATTGCCGTCACCAATTCCACCAGCGAGACGGTCAGGAAGCTCGACGCGGCGTATATATCAAACAAGCGCGGCGACCATGGACACGGTCTGAAACGCATCGACCTCGTCGTGGAAAAGTATAACGGCTATGTCAGGCGCGCCAATGAGCCCGGGGTGTTTTCGACCGAGATCATGCTGCCGCTCTGAGAACCGTCTTTCCAAACGACGCAACAAGTTCGTGCACGAAATATAACAGTTCGTGTACGGATTTTTTTTTATGTTGGCAAATGTGGTAAAATAAAGAGAAACTACATTTAATTTGTGTGACAGGAGAGAACTATGAGAGGGAACGCAGAAAAGAAGTATACCCTGTTTGACAATGTGCGGTATATATACAAGACTTTGTATGAAGTAAAGCCCGCAATGAGGTTTGGCATGTACGGTTCGATATTTTTCTATCTGGCAGGGCGTGTGGTCGGCACGGTCACGCTCGCCGCTGCCGTCGCGAGCATCACGGAAAAAGGAAGGACAGGGCACTATCTGATGGTCATGGCGGTCATGCTGGCTGTGTATCTGATCTGTCAGCTTGGGAGCCGGTTCACCAAAGCGTGGAGTGATTATTATCACGAGACCACCCAGAACAGGGAGTTTCTGATGCGGCTCGTCCAGAAGAGCCTGCACGCGGATTATGACAATGTGGAATCCCCCGCCCAGCAGCGTCTCCTGACCAGGGCAACCCATGCCGTCAACGTGTACAGGCAGGGGGTGAACCTGATGTACATCAACTATCCGCTGATCGTTGCCACGGTTATAGGCATCCTGCTCTACTCCATGACGATCTCTTTTTTTGACTGGCGGATCATGGTGATCATCGTGGTCATGTCCATCGTGAGTTCACTGCTGGAAGCGCGCTCCCGCAAGTACAGGGCACAGACTATGGATGAGCAGTACAGGATATGGGGCAGGTTCTACTATCTCAAGCAGCAGACGATATCCGTGGAGAACGGCAAGGATATCCGCATATACAATATGGCTGACTGGTTCCGCTCGGGTTTTGACAGGCTGGAGGGCAGAAACATGGTGTTGACGGCGGGACAGTGCAGGCGCAAGTACGCAGTGAACATCTCCGATGCCCTGTTTGTCGCGGCGAGAGATCTGCTGGCGTACGCGATCCTGACCACCGGAGTGCTGAACGGCTCCCTGAGTATAGCGGAGTTCACGCTGGGGCTTGGCGTCGTCGCCGGGCTTGCCGAGTGGTTCGGCAATCTGCGCTATCATATCAGTTATCTATTGGAGGGCAATCTGATGATCTGTGAGTATCGCAGGATGATGGATTACCCCAACCGCTTCCTGCGGGAGGAGGGCATGCGCATTCCCGAGGAGTGGCACCGGAAACTGCCTGCGATCGAGTTTAAAAACGTGTCCTTCCGGTATGAGGAGGATGGGGAGGACGTGTTGAGAGATGTCTCCTTCTGCATCCAGCCCGGGGAGCGGATCGCGCTTGTGGGAAACAACGGGGCGGGGAAGACCACGCTCGTGAAGCTGCTGTGCGGTTTTTACCATCCCACAGGCGGCGAGATCCTGATCGGCGGACACTCCATCGAGACGCTGGATCTGGACGGGTATCACGAACTGCTGGCGGCGGTCTTTCAGGATATCAACACGATACCGGTCTCCATCGCCAGCAATGTATCAGGATGCATGGAGGAAGATACGGACATGGACCGGGTGCGCGAATGTCTGCGCCGCGCAGGGCTGTGGAAGGATATCGAGGCGCTTGAGCACAGGGAACTGACGAATATGACACAGACCTTCGATCCCGACGGGATCCAGCTGTCGGGAGGCATGATGCAGAAGCTCATGCTTGCCCGGTGCCTGTACAAGGATGCACCCCTGCTCGTGCTCGACGAGCCTACAGCCGCACTCGACCCGATCGCGGAAAGCGAGATGTATGAGGAGTATAAAGCGGCGACCAGCGGAAGATCGGCGCTGTTCATCTCCCACAGACTCGCGAGCACGAAGTTCTGTGACAGGATCCTCTTCCTCGAGAACGGCAGGATCCAGGAGACAGGCACACACGACGAACTGCTTGCAAAAAACGGAAAATATGCGGAGGTTTTTGCGGTGCAGAGTCAGTACTACAAGGAAGGAGATGACGAGAACCATGAAGAAGATTAATCCCTTTTTTCGGTGCTTCCTCAAAAATATGGGCAATATACACAATCTATGTCCTTCGTTCATCCCCATCACTGTCCTGTATACGCTGGCAAACCGCGCCCAGCCGTTTATCACGATGATCCTGGGCGCGCGGATCGTGGATATGCTGGTGACGGGTGCGGACAGGGACGCGATCCTGACGCTTGCATTTGTCATGGTGGGAAGTCAGATGCTGATCGAGTTGATCCACGGTGCGATGCTGAGACTTATGGAAATGTGCTGGCAGCTCGTCGCCCACCGCAAGGACAGGGACATCGGGTACAAGGCAATGAACATGGACTATGATATACTGGAGCGCAACAGCACATTGGAACTCATCGCGCAGGCGAACGGCAACGCAGATAAGATGGGGGGGATGGGTCAGTATGTGATCAAAACGCTGGATCTGTTCGGTGCCATGTTTTCCTGCATCGGGGCGGTTGCCGCCATGGCAGGGCTCTTTGTCGCCGTGCCTTATCAGGGCGCAGGCGTGGTGTATGGCTTCTTCGCATCCCCGGTCAGCTATTACCTGCTCCTCGGGATGCTGGTATTGACCATCTATATCGGGAGTAAATGCGAGGCAAAACAGGGGCAGATCCGCTACAACTGCGATCAGATCGAGGTGAAGAGCGGAAGGATCTACTGGTTTTTCCTGGAGCTGATCAGTGACTATCCCAGGGGCAAGGATATCCGGATCTTTAAAATGTTCGACGTGATCCGCAGGAAGGGCATGGCAGCCCGCGACGATATCGAGAATGCCCAGAAGCAGGCGATCCGGGACGGCATGAAGGTCGGGGTGTGGTCGGTGCTCGTACAGAACATATTTACCGTGGCAGTGTACGCGTACGTGGGGATCAAGGCGATCTACGGCATGATCACGATCGGGGAAGTGACAAGATACATCAGCGCGATCACCCTGCTCCAGACACAGATCGGGGTCTTGTTCTCCCTGCTCATCAGCATCAATACACAGAATACCTATTTCGAGAGCTACAATGAGCTGATGGAATTCAAAAATCAGAAGTACGACGGAACGCTCCCTGTGGAAAAGCGGTATGACAACGAGTACGAACTGGAGTTTAGAAACGTCAGCTTCCACTATCCCAACAGTGACAGGCTGGTGCTAAAGAACGTGTCCTTCCGGTTAAAGACGGGGCGGAAACTGGCGATCGTGGGCGCCAACGGTGCCGGTAAGACCACCTTTATCAAGCTTCTGTGCAGGCTCTACGACCCTACGGAGGGAGAGATCCTCCTAAACGGCATTGACATCCGCAAGTATGATTACGATGAGTATATCCGGCTCTTTTCCATCGTGTTCCAGGATTACAGGATCTTCTCCTTCTCGGTGGCGGAAAACGTGGCGGCAGGTCCCGATTTTGACAGGGAGCGGGTGGTCAAAAGCCTCCAGGACGCCGGCATCTATGAGCGGGTCCTGAACATGAGGAGCGGGATCGATTCGCGTCTTCTGAAGGATCAGCAGGACGGAGATGAGGAGGGGATCGAGATATCCGGAGGCGAGAAGCAGAAGATCGCACTCGCCAGGGCGCTGTACCGCGATGCCCCGATGGTCATACTCGACGAGCCCACAAGTGCGCTCGATCCCATCGCGGAACAGGACATCTACACACGCTTTAACGATATGGTGGCGGAAAAGACTGCCGTGTTCATCTCGCATCGGATGAGCAGCTGCCGTTTCTGCGATGAGATCGCCGTGTTTGACGGGGGGCAGATCGTCCAGAACGGGACCCACGAGGAGCTTGTGGCGGATGCAGATGGCATCTACCGCAAAATGTGGGAGGCGCAGGCACAGTACTACGTCTGAGTTTTCTGACAGCCGCAGGGTTCCCGTTTCTTCCGGACGGCAGTATATCATGTTCCATCCTGCGGGCAGATCTGTTTTGCAGCCAGAATATTCCGTGTGATCTCGGCGGCGGTCAGGCTGTCCGCATGGTCAGTGCCGCGGATGTCTGCGGCAAAGAACCAGGCGCTGCCGTCCGATTCCACATAGCCGACAAACCAGCCGTCGACGCTTTTGCCGTTGACAACGCCGATGCCTGCCTTTCCGGACAGGACGGATCCGCCAGGCACTCCTGCGCCGGTTTTGCGGACAGACTATCTTGCGCTCCGGTCAAGCAGACTGCGCAGGTCGTCGATATCTGACGCGGACAGCTTGTCGTTATCCAGAAACGCGGACAGCATCGCGGAGATATTTCCATTATAATATTTTTTCAGGAAAGAGCTGCTCTCCTGGCTGACGTACTCATTTTCCGCCACCAGGGGCGTGTAGACGAACATGCGCCCCTCCTTCTCGTATGTGAGTGCCCGTTTTGTCACAAGACGCTTGATCAGTGTCTGGATCGTCTTCGGATTCCATGAAGTCGTCTTCTCGAGCCGCTCGACGATCTCGTTGGTGCTGACCGGCGCATTCTGCCAGACGATGCGCATCACTTCGTACTCGGCTTCCGATATCTGCGGCAATGGTTTCATGATCTTCTCCCCCTGTTCAGATGGATATAAAATATTACGGTTGTAGTAAAAATAGTATAGTACGGTTTGAAAATGCTGTCAATGACGAATTCAAATTGCTTTTTTTCCGGCATAGTGATACAATGAGTAGACGAAACGGAAAGAGACTGACAAGAATACACGATCGAATGGAGGAAGAACATGATCACACAGAAATATAAGGATATGCTCGGTGCAAAGTCGGTGATCCGGCAGATGTCGGAGTGGGCAGCAGGAAGGGCGAAGGAGATCGGCAGAGAGAATGTGTTTGATTTCAGCCTTGGAAACCCCTCGGTTGCGGTGCCGCAGGCATTCACGGACAAGATGGTGGAACTCCTGCAGTGCCGGGACACGATGGAGCTGCACGGCTACAGCCAGTCGCAGGGGATTCCGTCGGTGCGCGCGGCTTTTGCGGCATTTTTGAATAAAACATACGGCATGGAGTACACGGCGGAGCATCTGTTTATGACGACGGGGGCTGCGGGCGCGGTCGCACACGCAGTCCGGGCGGTCACGCAGCCGGGCGACGAGGTGGTCGTCTTTGCGCCGTATTTTCCGGAATACGATCATTATATAGGACAAACGGGGGCAGTGCTGCGGGTGGTGAGCGCCGACACGGAGCGGTTTCAGATTAATTTCGAGGCGCTCGACAAGGTTTTGAACCCGAGGACAATGGCGGTGCTGGTCAACACGCCGAACAATCCGTCGGGAACGGTCTACTCGGAGGAGACGGTGAAAAGGCTTGCCGCAGTCCTCGGTGAAAAACAAAAAGAGTACGGTCATGACATTTTCCTGATATCGGACGAGCCGTACAGGGAGATCCTGTTTGCGGGCGTCGATGCGCCGTATGTGTCAAAGTACTATGACAATTCCCTGTCCTGCTACTCGTTTGCCAAGTCGCTGTCGATACCGGGGGAGCGTCTCGGGTACATCGCGGCGAACCCCGGATGCACGGACAGCGCGCTGATCTCGCCGATGTGCGCGCAGATTTCGAGGGGGATCGGTCATAACTGTCCGCCCTCCATCATACAGATAGCAGTGGCGGAGGTTTTGGGGATCACATCGGACCTGTCCGTGTACGAGACCAACATGGAGATCATCTATGACGAGCTCGTGAGCCTTGGCTTTGAGGTGGTGAAGCCGGGCGGGACATTCTACATCTTCCCCAGGGCGCTCGAGGAGGACTCGGTGGCGTTCTGCAGGAAGGCGATGGACTATGATCTGGTGCTTGTCCCGGGGGATTCGTTTGGCTGCCCGGGGTACTTCCGCATGGCATACTGCGTGGAGACGGAGAAGGTCAGGCGCGCGATGCCTGCGCTGCGCAGATTTGTTCAGGCGGAGTATGGTGTTTCGGGGCTTTAGGAGGGGATTATGATAGAGTGTGGTCTGGTGCTCGAGGGCGGCGGCATGAAGGGGATGTACACCGCGGGGGTTCTTGAGTACTTTATGGAAAAGGATCTGTATTTCAAAAACTGCTACGGCGTGTCGGCGGGGGCGTGCCATCTGTGCAACTACATCTCAAAACAAAAGAAGCGTTCCTATCATGTAGGGCTGGACTATCTGAATGATAAGAATTACTGCAGTGCGCGCAGTCTGCTGACAACGGGAGACCTGTTCAATGTGGCTATGTGCTATGACACGATTCCCAACAGGCTGATCCCGTACGACTACAGGACGGCGGCGAGATATGAGGGAAATGCGTACGCCGTGGTCACAAATATCCGTACCGGGGAGGCGGAGTATATGCCGATGCGGGAGATGCACAGGGATATCATCGCGGTGCGCGCGTCGGCATCCCTGCCGCTGGTGTCGCGGAATGTGGAGATCGGCAGCGGACTGTATCTCGACGGCGGCATCGCCGACGCGATCCCGGTCCGCAGGGCGGTCGCCGACGGCAATGCGAGGAACGTGGTCATTCTCACGAAGGAGGCAGGCTATGTCAGAAAGCAGGCTTCGCGGGCGATGAGGAACATGATCCGGCTCAGGTACGCGAAGTTTCCCAAAGTATATGAGCTGGTCTCTGACCGCCACGCGCGCTACAATGAGACGCTGGCGTTTCTGGCGGGGGAGGAGCAGGCAGGGCGGGCTTTTGTCATCAGACCGCAGGTTCCCAATGACATCGGCAGGATCGAGAAGGACAGGAAAAAGCTGGAGGCGCTCTATGAGCTTGGATATCACGATGCGAAAAAGTGTTATGACAGGCTGATGGGATTTCTGCAGAGGTGATGAGTGTGTGCCGCAGAACGGACGGAGTGGCTTCGATCATTTATGATAGGAAAGGATATTAGGATGGACTATGATTGAATTGTTAAAAGCGGTATTATTCGGCATCGTCGAAGGGATCACAGAGTGGCTCCCTGTCAGCAGCACAGGGCATATGATCATTCTCGACGAATTTATCAGGCTGGACTGCACGCCGGAATTTCTGGAGATGTTTTTGGTCGTCATCCAGCTCGGCGCGATCATGGCGGTCGTGATTCTGTTCTGGAACAAGATAGTTCCGTTTCAGTTCAGGGATCGGTCAAAACCGGTGGTCGAGACGGATAAGATCATGCTGTGGCTCAAGATCGTGATCGCGTGCATTCCGGCGGCGATCGTGGGTATTTTGTTTGACGATGTGTTTGAGGCGCTGTTTTACCACGCGATCCCTGTGGCGCTCGCACTGATCGTGTTCGGCGTGGCGTTCATCGCTGTGGAACGACGGAATAAGGGAAGGAAGCCGAAGATCAGGAAGCTGAACGACATCACTTTCCAGACAGCGTTCCTCATCGGGGTATTCCAGCTGATCGCGGCGGTCTTTCCCGGCACGTCGCGCTCGGGCGCCACGATCGTGGGCGCACTGCTCATCGGCGTCTCGAGGAGCGTGGCGGCGGAGTTTACGTTTTTCCTCGCCATACCGGTCATGTTCGGCGCGAGCCTGCTGAAACTGGTGAAATTCGGGTTTTCGTTCACGACCATGGAGGCGGGGGTGCTGGTCATCGGAATGCTCGTCTCGTTCTTTGTCTCCGTCTTTGTCATCAGGTTTTTGATGGACTATATCAAGAGGCATGATTTCCAGATCTTTGGCTGGTACCGCATCGTGCTCGGTGCAGTCGTCATCGCGCTCGGCGCGTGCGGCGTGATCACGGTATAAGGAACTGTAGAAAAATAACTGACGCATCCCGGATTGTCTGTTTCTCCGAGTATGCATCAAAAAAACTGCCGCCGGGCAGTTTTTTTGATGCTCGCTTTTGAATGTCATCAGTTCTCATTGTTGTCCTCATCATAGTATGCCTTGATGCGGATCGCCTGGTTGTGGTCGCCAAAGTCCTCGCCGAACAGCGTGCATCCCCCGCAGTTCGTGGTGTCCCTCGGAACCTCGAACCGGAATGTGATGTAGCTGTTGTAATCCAGATCGAGATCCTGTATCGTCACATCGGAAAGCTTGTTCGTCCCATCCATAAAACAGCCTTCGTTGTTGATGATGAGCGTCTTCAACAGCCCGTACTGGTTCAGCTTGTCGGGCCACCATGCCGGTGACACGTAGCCGCTGCGCCCGCCGTAATCGCCGGGGCTGATCCACATGCCGAGCCGGATGTCGTTGAGGGCAAAATAGATATCGGAGGGATAGTCCTCGTTGGTGTTTGGGCACTCCGACGAGACCTCGAACGAGATCTGAAGCTCTGTCAGGGTCTGCCCTGCCTGCAGGTGGTTTGGCAGATTGTACTCCACATACCCGCTGGTGAACCAGAGGATCCCCGCCTGGAAACGATCCGGGAAGGAGAACACCTTGGGATCGTCCAGCGAGCCGATGATCTCCTTGCTCGTGGCGAGTCCGCAGGTCGGCGTGGCGTGGCATGCCGTGTAGTAGCCGACGCGGATATCGTCGGTGTAGCAGCGCCTCGCCTCCTTGACAGGCGCCAGATCGATCATCAGCCTGTCATACCGCGGGCGCACGATCTTCATCGTCCCGCGCTTGCCGGAGGTGATCTTGATCCGCACAAGTCCGGCTTCCTCCAGTTTTCCCACATGCATGGAGATCGCACCGTTGGTGAGGCCGAGCGCCTCTGCCAGATCGTTCATGCTGAGGGAGTCATCCTCGTAAATCATCTCCATAATCTTTACGCGCATAGGTGTACTCAGTGCCTTGAATACGTTTTCGGCTTCGCCGACAGAACGAAAGTACAACATCGATAATCCGCCCCCCTTTTATCGTTTTCTTTAAGTGGTATTGATTTCATTATAGTGAGAACTAAAACAAAAGTCAAGACTAAAATATATAGGATTGTATGCAGGAATCAATCCGGGAAGCAGCGAAAAACGACTGTAGTATTAAAATATTTTGTAAAAAGAAAAAATATTCAGTGAAATATTTAACGATCACTAAAAATGTATCGGTTTATTGATGCACATTTTTGCAAAAAAGAATATTTAGTGATTGTGCACAAAATGAACGGTCAAATTTCGTCACAAGGATTAAAAGATTGAAAAACCCTTGAAATTCAGCGAATTTCGATGTTCATAGTGACAATTTTTATGAGAAAGTATATTGACTTTTTTGTCGAGGTATCGTAATGTAATTATATAAAGAAATACTAAAATATTTAACTCATGAATAAAACAAACAGGACGATATCGAAAAACGGCTTGTTTGTGATCAGAAAGGTCGGGTCGTCATGAAAAGAGGAAATGCAAAGAAGGCCATGGCTCTTGGCATTGCAGTGTGTATGACTGTCACTACGGCTGTGACAGCACTTCCGACAATGCAGGTGAGGGCGCAGGGAGCAGAACAGACAGCTCAGGGGACAGTGACAGAAACGTATTCAAATGAGAGACTGGACAATGGTTACACCAGGGTGAGCGCAGGCTACACGCTTGCCGCCTATACCGGTGAGCCGATCCGCTACAGGGTGGGCGATGTCTACAGCTCGGGGGATGCCAGTCTGACTGCGGAGTACGGTTACGGGGGCGGCGGTGCGCTGTCCGTTCCGAAGAAGGGCAGGGTGGAGCTCGAGATCGATGTGCCGCAGTCGGCAGTCTACTATATGAATTTTGACTATCTGGCAAACAGCGAGTCGATTCTCCCGGTGGAGGCGGGCATCATGGTGAACGGCGGATATCCGTTTTATGAGATGCGCCAGCAGAAACTCGAGAGCCAGTGGACGGCAAAGCCGGATAAGGTGTACGACAGCTATGGGAATGAGGTCGTGAGCATGCCGGACAAGGTGTATGACTGGCAGAACAAGTACGTGCAGGATTCCACTTACCGGTACACGCAGCCGCTTGGGATCGAACTCGAGCAGGGGAAGAACACGATCTCCATCGAGTTGAATGAGGGGACACTCCTGCTGGGGGATATCTGCCTGACCGCAAAGCCGCAGGTGCCGGAGTACACGGGCAGCGAGACTGCGGCGGGCGATGGTTTCATCGAGATCCAGGCGGAGGATTTCTTATATAGAAATGATTCGGCGATCCACGCAACGTGCGAGTACGATCCGGATCTGTATCCCTACCAGGCGGGAAACAGGGTGATGAACACTGTCGATGCGACGTCGTTCGGCGAGGGCGGACAGGAGGTTACATACAGCTTCAACGCGGAGAAGGCGGGCAGCTACTACATCGCCTTCCACTACAGCCAGGGCGATAAGGCGGATTTTCCGGTCTTCATGAATGTGCGGATAGACGGGGAGCTTCCAAACACGGCGTTTGAGAACCACGCGTTTGCGTATGAGAAGAAATATGAGATGTACACGATGGTCGACAGCGACGGCAGCAAGATCAGCATCCCGCTCGAGGCAGGAAATCACACGATCTCCCTGCAGATCAGCATGGAGCCGATCAGGGAGTCTTTGGAGACGATCGAGAAGATCATGGGCAGGGTCAATGACCTGTCGCTCGAGGTCACGAAGGTTGCTGGTACGAACAAGGATAAGTACAGGGATTTCTCCCTTGAAGCCTATATTCCGGGGATCGGCGATATGATGACGGGCTGGGCGGATGAGCTCGACCAGGTCATGGAGGACGCGCGCGCGTACAACCCAAAGAAAAATAAGATTGCGGCGTACGCGTCGGTCAAGATCGCGGAGAACCAGCTGAGAAGCCTGGCGAAGAAACCGGATGAGCTGATCTACAGGATCGACGAGCTTGCGACGAGCACATCCTCCGTGAACCAGCATCTCGCGAACCTGATCGACAGCCTCAACGGCAACGATTTTTCGCTCGACAGCATCTATCTGTACCAGGAGGACGCGGCAAAGCAGCTTCCGAAGAACAAGAACATATTTACGAAGATGTGGCTTGGCATCGTGCGGTTCTTCACCTCGTTCGGCGAGCAGGCGTACTCCTCGACGAACACCAACCCGGAGCACCTGCAGGTGTCGGTAAACCGCTTGAGACAGCATCTTGAGATCATGCAGCTATTGATCAACGAGCAGTTTACGCCGCAGACGGGCATCGAGGTGGATCTCTCGCTGATGCCGGATCAGACAAAGCTTGTGCTGGCAAACGCGTCGGGGGACTCGCCGGACGTGGCGACGGGGGTAAACTATTCGATTCCGTTTGAGCTCGGCATCAGAGGCGCGCTGAAGGATCTGACGGCGTTTCCTGACTTTGCCGATGTGGCGGAGCGCTACAACGCGGGGCTGATCATGCCGTATGTCATCGGGGATAAGATCTACGCGCTGCCGGAGACGATGAATTTCCAGGTGATGTTTTACAGGAAGGACATTCTCGACAAGCTTGGGCTCGAGGTTCCCGACACGCTCGAAGACGTGCAGGCGATGCTTCCCGACCTGCAGATGCGCGGATTGAACTTTTATTATCCGACGGCGAGGACAGTCGGTATGAAGACGTTCCTCGACACGACGCCGATCCTGTTCCAGAGCGGCGGGACGCTGTATGACGGTGCGATCGACAAGGCGGTCCTGACGAGCGAGGAGAACGTGGAGGGCTTTACCACGCTGACCAATCTTTTTACGATATACAACCTGCCAAAGGATGTGCCCAATTTTTACCAGCATTTCAGGAACGGGGACTATCCGATCGGCATCTCTGATTTTGGCAATTACAATATGATCTCCAACGCGTCGGAGAGTTTGACGATATACAGAGATCGGCAGTCGTCACCGGGATCCTGAACAGTATTGAACTGCCGACGGAGGATTGGAAAGCGAAGAGATGATATTTGTTATGTTGCTGGGCGCACTGCTTGTCGGTGCCGTGTGGGGAATTTATTACAGATGCCAGTGGGCAAAGGACGTCACCGTGAGACTGTGGTTTGAGACGGATGCGGTGTATGCCGGGCAGGAGACAAAGCTCTACGAGGTGATCGAGAACCGAAAGCGCATGCCGGTTCCGGTCCTCGAGGTGGGATTCCACACGAGAAAGGAGCTTGACTTTGCCGATGTCGAGAACACGAATGTCAGCGATTACCTGTACAAGCGGGATGTCTTCTCGGTGCTCGGCAGACAGAAGATCACGAGGGAGATACCGGTGAAGTGCACGAAGCGGGGGAGATATCTGGCAAGCGACGCGGACATCACCACGCATACACTATTATATAGGAAGCATTACAGCAAGGCGGTCGGGACAGAGGCGGAGATCTACGTGTATCCCAAAATGACAGATGTGTCGGAGATCGTGACCGTGTGCGAACACATGCTGGGCACGCTCCAGTGTGCCAGAAGGCTTTACGAGGATCCGTTCGCATTCCGCACGATCCGCAGTTATACCACAGACGATTCCATGAAATCGATCAACTGGAAGGCGAGTGCCAGGACGGGTTCCCTCATGGTCAACACGTTCGACTCGGTACAGTCACAGAAAGCGATGATCTTTCTCGATGTGGAGGACACCGGGATCCTGAAATACGAGGATCTCGTGGAGGAGAGCATCGCCTTGGCGGCGACGGTCATGCGCAGGCTGATCCGGCAGAACATCGAGGTGGGGTTTGTCTTCAACGGGAGAGGCAGTGACGTATTTTTCCCGGAGAACAACAGAAAAAACCGCATTGCGTTTGAGCGGATGCTCGCGGAGTATGACAGGGAGGACGGCGCGGAGGACTTCGGGCAGCTGGCAAGAAGGCTCTTTTCCGATACGTTTGTCAAAAAGCCGGTCTCGGAGGATACGCTTTTCCTGTTTATCACCAAAAATCTGAAGGAACCGTTGATGGAGTGCATCCGGGAGTGCGCCGGGGAGCATCAGACGCTGGTGATCGTGCCTGTTCCCAGGGGAGAGCGGAGCGCGCTGAGGGAAGCTGCCCGCAGCGACCGGGACAATGTTTTCGTGCTGGTAAAGGAGGTGGAGCGGACGTGATATACAGGCAGGGGTTAAAGGTCATGGAATATCTGCATGCGGCGCTTCTTTTCTCGATGTTTGTCCCGCTGGTCTACGCGGTGACAGCGTGGTCGGATCCCGCGGGGACCGGGGTGCTGTATGTCAAGTGTTTCCTGATCGCAGTACCCGTCATCGTCACGGAGCGTGCCGCAAAGCGGGTCAAAAGCGTTGTCCTCTATTTTGCGGTGAGCGCGCTGCTGCTCGCGGGGACAGGCGCTGTCACCGGACTGATCGCATACGTTACAGGCGGGCGGGGACGCTTTGAGGCATACGGGATCTGCTATTGCGTCATGATGGCTGCGGAGACGGTTTTTATCATAATCAGGCGGTTTGCGGACAGGGTGAGTGCGGCGAAACGGATGCGGGAGGAGCCGCTTGCAGCCAGGCTGGTGAGCTTTCTGGATCATCCGGCACTGTCCCTTGTGTGGTATTTCGTCGTGTTTTATGTGCTTGGAGTCTGCCTGAATGCAAAGCCGCTGTGCGACATCGCCTTTTACAGTGCGGTCGTGTACACGTTTCTCGCACTGGTGTACGAATATTTTGTGGAGACGAGGGCATATCTGGAGATGAACAAACGCACGAAAGGGATTCCCAGGCGGCGTCTGTACGGGGTGAGTTTTTCGATGCTCCTTCTGTTTTCCCTGCTTCTGCTTGCAGGGATGTTGCCCTCGGTCCTTCTGGCAGGTCAGAGGCAGTATACGGATATCCGGGAGTGGTTTGACGGTATAGCGCCCGCCCCGTTTGAGTATGAGCGCGGTCCGGATTTTCAGATGCCTGCGGCGGGAGGGGGCAGCTGGATGGAGATCCTGAATGACGGGGAGCCCGCGCCGGAGCCCTCAAAGCTTGCGGTTGCGCTGCTTTGGGGATTAGGAGCCGCATGTGCGCTTGTCTTTTTGTACGGCGTCTTTCTGGTGATCCGGCAGATACTCCGGGATTTCCGGAACAGCCGGGATGAGAATGGCGACATCGTCGAGGAGATCGGGGATGACCAGATTCCGCAGCGCAGGGAAGTCCTTTTAGATAGGAAAGGACGGCGCGGCGCGGAGAGCGAGGCGGAGCGCATCCGGCGCAGATACCGAAGGACGATACGGCGCCATCGGAAAGAAAGACCAGAACCGTACGAATCCCCGGCGGAGATCGAGGAGAATGCCGGACTGAAAAATGACGGGCAGATGCGGCACCTCCACAGGGAGTACGAGGAAGCGCGCTATGGCGATCTGCGCGGCTCATCCAGGAAAATTTAAGAATATCCGATGAATGACTTGCACAAAACCCGAAATTAGATTAATATAGCAATTATACAACAAAATTTTACCGGATAAATGTGATACAGATCATCGCAGGCATGCTTTTCACGGCATCGGACGAGGTGACGGCAGCAATGTCACCGCGGGGATCCGGCAGACAGCGTGCAGGGCTGCGAGAGAGGTTATGGAATGAATCGTAAGAAAAAAAGAGGTGGGACTGAGGTGGCATTCCGGCCCCAGACCATTATTGAGGCAAGGTACGATCTTGACAGAAGGCAGAATGATATCCTCGACATCCTGCTTGGGATTGTCGGCGAGGGGGATGACACGGAAGAAAATACCCGCTACGAGATCAACATCGGTGATGTGAAGCACCTGTACAATCTGCAGGACGAATCCAATGCCTACAATTATCTGCAGAAGGCGGTGAAAAAGTTCGAGGGGCTCGGCTTCCGCCTGAAGGAGGACGAGGGGACGGACATCTACTATCCCTGGTTCAGCAAGATCAAGTACCAGAAAAAGCGCGGGGATGAGGGCAGGAGCAAGATCGTGCTCGACCTTCACCCGGAGGTTAAGGAGATGATCATGTCCGCGAAACAGGGGGCGTATTACAGGATCGAATATCCATTGAACCTCACCAAGAAGTACTCAAAGCGCCTTTACTATCTGCTGAAAGACAAGGAGACCTTCAACGGCGGCGTGTTCGTGGTCGCCTTCGACGAGCTGCGCAAGATGATGAAGATACCGGACTCATACGCGAACGGGAACGTCAAGCGGGAGATCCTCGACAAACCCTACGAGGAGATCAACGGAAACACGGACATCGCTTTCGAGTATGAACTGATCCACGAGAAGCTGCCGAGCGGACAGACCGGGATAAGCGCCGTGCGTTTCAAGGTTACGCGGGTGAAGCGGAACCGCACCATCGTCGAGTATGAGACCATAGAGCAGAACGGCGAGTCCGTCATCGCCACACAGGATGAGCAGGAGGTGATCGACCTCTTTGCATGCAGTCTCAAGGAGGCAAAGGATATCCTGCGCACTGCGAAGGCAAACGACCGCACACATGAGCAGCTGGTTGAGATCCTGTCGTATACGCTCAAAAAGCAGGTCGAGAACAAAGTGGGGTATGCGCTCACGATCCTGAAAAACGGGTACAACGAACCGACAAGGCTTGGCGGGAACAGGACCGGATCCGCGTGGAACAACAAGGATCTGGACACGGCTTACAGGCAGATGGACTTTGCGGATCTGGAGAAACAGATCCTGTCGAACTAGGAGAATGCAGCCGGCCTTGTCCGCAGTCTTCTGGAATGTGATCGCGGGATGCGCGAGGGAGTGGAGGCTATAAGGTGGAGCGCTTACAGGCAGTGGACATTGCAAGTTCATATGGAAAGAAGAAGGTGCTCTGCGGAGTGAACATCACGGCGGATGCAGGGCAGTGTGTCGGCATCGTGGGGACAAACGGATGCGGCAAGTCGACACTTTTGAACATCCTCGCCGGATTGCGGAAAGCGGACGGGGGGGAAATCTATTTTGACGGAAACCGCGCGCAGGGCAGGCAGCTTTTTATCCGCTATGCGGGGTATGTACCGCAGGAGAGCAGCCTGATACCGGAGCTGAGCGTGATGGATAATCTGCGGCTGTGGTATACGGATGCGGCGATGCTTGGACAATCGCTCGAACAGGGATTTCTCAAGGCGCTCGGTGTCGACAGGATGTGTCGTCTGAGGGCAGGAAAACTCTCGGGCGGTATGAAGAAGCGTGTGAGCATCGGCTGCGCGCTTGCGGGAGATCCGCCGATCCTGCTGTTGGATGAGCCGGATGCGGCGCTGGATCTGCCCGGAAAGGCAGATATCAGAAGGTATCTCGCCATGTATAAGCAGATGGGGGGAACAGTGCTTCTCGCCACGCACGATGAGATCGATCTGGATCTGTGTGACAGGGTCTTTGCCCTGAACAGGGGTGTGAGCAGGGAGATCGACAGAAATTTGCGGGGGGAAGCGCTGCTGAATCAGATAAAGGAGTAGAGTGAAGTGGAAGAAAATAACAGATTTGAGACAAACACAGACGGTTCTGCCAGCGGGAGCGTGCTGTACAACACAGAACCGCAGCCACAGGCGGCAGAAAGCGGATCCTCGTCCGTGTACGGTGCAGCGTCGTCGTCTCCGGTACAGCTGACGAAACCGTCGGAGCCGGGGCCGGGCGCAGTGCCGGTGCAGCTGGCGAAACCGTCGGAGCCGCAGCCGGGCGCAGCGCAGACAGAGCCGCAGCCGGGACAGTTCGGGCAGCCCGGTTATTACGGTCAGCCGGGGCAGGGTGCGATGGGCGGCGGACCGATGCAGGTTTCGCCGCCCGTTCAGGGGGCACCGGCGGGAAGGCCCGGGAAGAACAAGGCAGGTCTTGTCGTCGGCATCCTCTGCGCGGCGGCTGTGGTCATCTTTATCGGGATCGGCGTTCTGGTATCGAAGTCGTTACTGGGCGGCGGTCCAAAGAGGCAGCTCGCAAAGGGGTTTGCGAACATGGCAAAGGAGATGGCGGCGTACCAGAGTTCGGTCGCCGAGGATATCGGTCTTGTCGAACTGAACAAGTTAAAGGACACGAAACCGATGCGGACCAACATCGACGTATCTTTTACGGATCCCAACGCGACAGGCAGCATCAACAGTGTTGATCTCGGGGTGGACGCGGTCACGGACTACAGGGAAAAGATGGCGGAATTTGACGTGAGTCTGGGCACGTACGGGATCGATATGCAGATCGGGAGCATCACCGCGGCGGACAACACACTGTATGTGAGTGTTCCACTCCTGTTTCATGATGAGGTGTACAGTCTTGACCTGACCAATCTGGGGAGGGATTTCAACAACTCCGCATGGTCATCCCTGATGGAGGAGAAGCTCCCGGAGGATTATGCCCTGACGCTGTTTTGCGACAGAAAGATGTCGGACAGCACCGGGGAGGGCGCGGAGAGCAGATTTCTTGAGATCCTCAACGAGCACGGCGGCGTGACAGAGGAATCCGTGCAGTATGAGACGATCCGGCAAAAGCGCGAGTTCGTGTTGGGCGGCACATCCGTCGAGTGCGGCGGCGTGCGTGTCACGATAGACAAAGATGCTTACAATGAAACAATGGAAAATATGAAGGAAGCTTTCCTGGCGAGCGACATTTACAAAACGATCATGGAGCAGTATCAGACGACATACATCGACGACTTTGACGAGTTCAAGGATGACATGGACTATGTGATCGAGCAGGCGTTTGCATTGCGGCTTGAGCAGGACTTCGTGTTGGATTACTATCTCGACAGGAAGGGGCGGATCGTCAACATCTCGACGCCTGCGGACATAGCAGTGTCCGCCAGGGATATCGACATTGAGTCCATCGCGGTCGACATTGACTTTTTGGGCAGTCAGCGCGCGATGGATGTCATCGAGGGCGGGATCTACATGCAGTCCGGCGATGAGATTTTGTATTTGGGGATATCGAGGAACGCGGCCATCACGGAGGATCATTACAGTGAGGATCTGGCACTGAGCATACAGGACAGCAGCAGCGATGACGAGGTCACGTTCTGGTATACAAATGACTGGGGATATAACGACCAGACCTTTGATATGAAGATGAAGATCGAGGCGCCCGGCACAAGTATGGAGATCAGGGCGGATGGCGCTTACAGGGACATAGTGAAGGGTGAGGGCTACACGTTCTGGCTGAATCATGGCGCGCTGACGATCGACGGTGAGGATTATCTGCTGATGACAGGTTCCATCGAGACAGGGCCTGCGGACACGACGATCGAGGTGCCCGAAAATGCGACCAATGTCCTCGAGATGAGTGAATCGGATATTGCCGGTCTGCTGTACGGCGGATTATTTTAGATGAATTAGATGAATATGAGTAAAACAGGGATCTGGTTACAAATGGAATACAAGAGGGCAGCTGTCATGCTGCCCTCAATTTTAAAAAGGGCGATGATGTTGGCGGCTGTGTGCCTGGCGGCTGCAGGTGTGGCTGTTTTTTGTGCCGTTGTCGTGCAGGGAGACCGGGATGAGGGGAGCAGGCTCCGGGTTGGCTACACGGCAAAGGCGGATCCGCTGACCGATCTGGCAGTCTCCTATATACAGAATATTGAGTCAATCAGGAGCCTCTGCAGCCTCGAGGCTGTCACGGAGCAGGAGGGCAGGCGGCTTTTGGAAAGCGGGGAACTGTCGGCGCTGATCGTCCTGCCCGAGGATGTGGTCAATGAGATCCTTTCGGGAAGCAACACGCCCGCCGTGCTGTACCTGCCGGAGCGACACAGCGGTGCTGCGCCCGGCGGCGGTCCGGGTGCGTTGGGCAGTGTGTTCTTTGAGGAGATCGCGTCGGCGGGCATGGGGATGCTGGCGACAGCGCAGGCGGAGATCTATGCGTCCGACGCCGTCCTGCATATGTTGTCGTCGGAATACGCACCGGAATCCATGTATGACGACATCAACCGTTTCAATCTGCAGATGGCTGCCGGCAGGGAAAAGCTGTTTCGGACGAGGACGCTTTCACTGACAGAAAATGACACGTATGTCGTTTATTTCGGGAGCGCGCTGTTCACGGTGTACATGCTGGCTGCGGGGCTCTTTTTCGGCAAGTACTGCAAGCGGAGCAGCCTGCAGCAGACGATGGCGGACAGGCGTGTCGGCGTGTGTTATGCGGCACAGCTTTTAGCCAGATGTCTGGCGGGCAGCGTCTTGATGGCGGCAGCTCTGCTGCTGCCGTTTCTGGCGGTGTTTGTCCTGAACCGGATACCGCGTGCAGACAGTGTGCTGGCAGATCCGATCGCGATCGCGGTGACGTGGCAGGGGATAGCGAGCCTGTTTTTGATCACAGGGTTTATGACCGTGTACTTCATGATGATATACCAGATCGTTGAGAAGCGCGAGTCGGCGCTGGTGGTGACAGGGATTCTGGCGGTGCTCCAGGCATATCTGTCCGGCTGCCTGATCCCCACGGTGCTGCTGCCGGATGTAGCGGCGGCGGTCGGGGCGTTTCTTCCGGCGTCGATGGTCAAAAGAGGGTTTACCATATTGCTCACGGGCGATGTGCAGTCGTTTCCCTATGTGGTGACGGGACTTTGCGTGTGGGGACTGTGCCTGTTTCTCGGGACGGTGGTGTCCATGCGCGCCGGGGAGCGGGACAGGACGGCGGCAGGCGCAGCCGAAGGGGCGGCGGGGATCTGTGTGCCCCCGCTTGCCATGGTGATGCTTCGGCGCCTCCTGCGCCGGAAAAGCATGTGGATCAGCCTCGGCGCGATCGTCGTTTTGTCCGCTGTGATCACGGAGGCAGAACAGCGCTCAAAAGTGCAGGTCAGGGCGGCTGTCTATGACGAGTCCGGGGATTATGAGGCACTGCTGGAAGCGCGTGACGGTCTGATCTCGTTTGAGCGGTACGGGAGCGAGGAGGCAGTCCGGAGTGCGGTGCTCAAGGGGGATGCCGAGTGCGGGTATGTCCTTCCCGCGACCCTGGCAGCGGATATGGCTGCCGCACGTGCGGACAGAAAGATCCTCGTCTACCAGGCTGCGGATGCTGTGGCAGTGCCTGTCGTGAACGAGATCCTGTTTGAGCGGATCTTCAGGCAGGTCTCACTGGAATGGTTTGAGGACTACATCGCACACAGCGATGCATTGAAGAGAACGGGAGAGAGCGATGCGCGTCTGCGTGAGATCGCAAGCGACTGTTTTGACAGGGAACTTCTGGCAGGCACAACATTTCGGTTTGAGATCAGGCGCCTCGAGACGCAGGACAAGACCGGCAGCGGTGCAGATCAGGAAAAGAGGATCATATACCCCGCGAAGCTGGTCGCTGCCCTTGCGGTGATCCTGTGCGCCCTGCAGGGGATCCTGCAGGTGGCGGGCGATATCAGGGAGCACAACTTTTATAAAAGAAACAGACTGACAGCATCAGCGCTGACATTGCTGCTGCCGATCCTTCTGGGCGTGCTGTGCGCTGTTTTGATCCTGTACCGACATGCGGCACCGACATGATGAGTGAACAGTAACACACATGCATCCCGAAACGAAATAAAACATACAAAACATACAAAACATATTGACTTTCTAGGAAATGGGTGGTATAAATGATTATAGCCAGTATGATTGGCAATGAGGTGTTAGGAGGCTGTTTATGACCATATCGACAAAGGGGCGCTATGCTTTGCGGATCATGCTGGATCTCGCAGACCATATCGGAGAGACGACAAAGCTCAAGGATATCGCGTCCAGGCAGGAGATATCTGAGAAATATATGGAGCAGATCATCGCGGTGCTGAACAGGGCAGGATATGTGCGGAGCATCCGCGGTGCACAGGGCGGGTATCAGCTCGTGAAGGCGCCGGCGGAATACACCGTCGGCATGATCCTCAGACTGACGGAAGGTGCGCTTGCGCCGGTCGAATGTCTGGCAGAGCACGCGGTTCCCTGCAGGCGCGTGGAGAAATGCGCGACTGTCGAGGTGTACAGGCGCATCTATGCGGCGGTGAACGATGTCGTGGATGCGATGACACTGCAGGATCTGGTCGACATTGAGCAGGAGAAGTCTGCGGACAACAGTGAGATGTGAGGAATCACGATTTTGGGAAAGCGATGAGGAAAAGAAAATGATCTATCTTGATAACGCGGCGACGACCAGGGTCTCCGAGGAAGTGTTTGAGGCGATGAAACCCTATTTCTGCGAACAGTATGCAAACCCTTCCGGCATCTACTCCTTTGCGGGAAGATCCATGAAGGCGGTGGATGAGGCGAGAAGGAGTGTTGCGCAGCTGATCGGTGCACAGCACGATGAAATTTATTTTACAGCCGGCGGAAGCGAGTCGGATAACTGGGCAGTCAAAGCGGCGGCAGCGTTCTGCCAGAAAAAAGGAAAACATATCATAACTTCTAAGATCGAGCACCACGCGGTGCTGCATACCTGCCAGTATCTGGAGAAGCAGGGATATGAGGTCACGTATGTGGACGTGGATGCGTGCGGCGTGATAAAGCTTGATGAGCTGGAGGCGGCGATCAGACCCGATACCATCCTGATCACAGTCATGGCGGCGAACAACGAGATCGGTACGATACAGCCGCTCAGGGAGATCGGCGCGCTGGCAAAGAAGAACGGGATCCTGTTCCACACGGACGCGGTGCAGGCATACGGGCATATTCCGCTGGATGTGGATGCGCTCCATATCGACATGCTCAGCGCCAGCGGGCACAAGTTCCACGGACCCAAGGGGATCGGGTTCCTCTATATCCGAAAAGGTGTGCGCATCGGCTCGTTTGTGCACGGAGGCGCGCAGGAGCGGTCACGCCGCGCAGGGACGCTCAATGTGCCGGGGATCGTCGGCATCGGAGCGGCGGCAAGGCTGGCTGCAGCCAGCCTTCAGGAGCGGCAGGAGCAGGAGACGGCACTCAGGGACTATCTGATCAGGAGGGTGCTCGAGGAGATCCCCTACAGCAGGCTGAACGGACACGCGACAGACAGACTGCCGGGCAATGCAAACTTCTGCTTCCGATTCATAGAGGGCGAGTCGCTGCTCATACTGCTCGACCAGCAGGGGATCTGTGCGTCCTCCGGCTCGGCGTGCACATCGGGCTCACTCGACCCGTCCCATGTGTTGTTGGCGCTCGGGCTGCCCCATGAGCTTGCACACGGTTCCCTGAGGCTGACACTCTCGGAGGAGACGACCAGGGAGGACATCGACAGTACGGTGGATGCGGTCGGCAGGATCGTGGAGCGGCTCCGCTCCATGTCACCGCTGTACGAGGATTTTATAAAACAGAACCGGAAGAGGGAGGCGTAGGGACCGATGTACAGTGAGAAGGTAATGGATCATTTCAGCAATCCGCGCAATGTGGGGGAGATCGAGGATCCGAGCGGCGTGGGCACTGTCGGAAACGCGAAGTGCGGGGATATCATGCGGATGTATCTCGACATAGACGACAACGGCATCATACAGGATGCGAAGTTCAAGACTTTTGGCTGCGGTGCGGCGGTGGCGACCAGCAGCATGGCGACAGAGCTTGTGAAGGGCAGGACAGTCACGCAGGCGCTGGAAGTGACCAACAAGGCGGTCATGGAGGCGCTCGACGGTCTTCCCCCCGAGAAGGTGCACTGTTCCCTGCTTGCGGAGGAGGCGATACACGCGGCGCTGTGGGATTATGCAAAGAAGAATGATATCAGCATCGAGGGTCTGGAGGATCCGGTCAAATGACCGGATCTTTTTTTTCGGATGCGGCGCGCTGGATGATGCCGAAAGGGCAGGGGTGGACAACGTGATCGGATTTTCACAAAAAAAGCATAAAATTTATTGATAATCAAGGCAATCTGCACTATACTATTATTTAGTGAGATATCGGCACAGAAAATGATTGGTCAATAATTCCTGATACATAATTTTCTGATACAAATTTATGATTAAATATTTCTGATCAATAATTTTTGATACATAATTTTTGATCGATGAATTCTGATCGATGACGTCTGATTTCTGATTGAAGATTTCTGATTGAAGATTTCTGATTGAAGATTTTTGACTGAAGATTTCTGATTGAAGATTTTTGA
>CAJUES010000002.1:26559-122290 GCA_910585765.1 uncultured Lachnospiraceae bacterium
TGAAGATTTCTGATTGAAGATTTTTGACTGAAGATTTCTGATTGAAGATTTTTGATTGAAGATTTTTGATTGAAGATTTTTGATTGAAGATTTTTGATGGAAGATTTCTGATTGAAGATTTTTGACTGAAGATTTCTGACTGATAAATTTGATAAATTTTGATAGAAATTCTGATAAAATTTTAAAGGAGGATGAAGATGAAGTATGTGATCTTAGGCGGCGTGGCGGCGGGAACAAAAGCGGCTGCCAAGCTAAAACGTCTCGACAGGCAGGCAAAGGTGCAGATCTTTACGAAGGGGGCAGACATATCTTATGCCGGCTGCGGACTTCCGTATTACATTGGCGGTGACATCGCCTCGAGAGAGGAACTGATCGTGAATTCGCCGGAGAAGTACGCAGGGCTGACAGGTGCACAGGTGCAGACCGGCTGTGAGGCGATCGGGGTTGAGAGTGGCAGGAAAGCGGTGTCCATCAGGCGCACGGACGGGAGTGTCTTCGAGGAGACATACGACAGGCTGATCATCGCGACGGGGGCGGAGCCCTTCGTTCCCCCGGTGGACGGTGTGGGACTTGCGGGAACGTTCTGCGTGCGAACGCCGGACGATGCGGTGGCGATCCGCGCGTATGCCAGGGGCAACAAGTGCCGCAGGGCGGTGGTCTGCGGTGCAGGTTTCATAGGACTTGAGGTGGCAGAGAACCTGGCGGCTTTGGACATGGAAGTCACGGTGATCGACGCGGCACCGCAGATCATGCCAAACGCCTTTGATGAGGACATGGCGGGGTATGCAAAGCGCCAGCTCAAGGCGAGCGGCATGCGCGTGCTCACGTCGGTGAGCCTCAGGGGGATCAACGGAAAAGACCATGTGGAGAGTGTCGACACGGACGGCGGCATCCTGCAGGCGGACATGGTGATCCTTGCGATCGGTGTGCGCCCGGCGACGGCATTTTTAAAGGATTCGGGGATCGAGATGTTCAAGGGCACCGTGCTCGTGGACGGGAATATGCAGACGAACATTCCGGATATCTACGCCGTCGGAGACTGTGCGATGGTGTGGAATGCGGTCACAGAAAAGCCGCAGTGGTCTGCGATGGGATCGACGGCGAACCTGTCCGCCCGCGCGATGGCAAAGAAGATGCACGGTCAGGGAATGGGATATGGCGGCTGCCTCGGGACGGGTGTCGTGCGCCTGCTCCCCTCGCTGAATGGCGGGCGGACCGGTCTCACGCAGGCGCAGGCTGCGGCAGCCGGCATCGATGCGACTTCTGTCGTCTGCGTCCTCGACGACAAGGCGCACTATTATCCGGGTGCGTCGTCCTTCATCGTCAAACTGACGGCGGAGACAGAGAGCCGCCGGCTCCTCGGGATCCAGGTGCTCGGCGCAGGTGCGGTTGACAAGATGGTCGATATTGCCGTGACAGGCATCTGCCAAAATATGAAGCTGGACGATTTCGACACGATGGATTTCGCCTATGCGCCGCCGTTTTCCACGGCGATCCACCCGTTTGTCACCGCCTGCTACATACTCGAGAACAAGCTCGACGGCGTGCTCGACAGCATGAGCCCGTCCGAGTATGCCTCCGGCGCGGCAAAGGATTACACCGTGCTCGACGCGCTCCCTGCCCCGTCGATTCCGAATGCGCGCTGGATCAATTTGTCCAGTGTGACGGAGCCGGTCGAGGGGCTGGACAAAGACGCGAAGCTGCTCCTTGTCTGTGCAAAAGGCAAGAGAGGGTATTTCCTGCAGAACCGCTTAAAGGCATTGGGATATACGAACACACGCGTCCTCGAGGGCGGCATCACGTTCAACGAAGTGCGCGTGCCGCGCAATGGAAAGAAGCTTTCACCGGAGGAGATCAAGCGCGTGAAAGGGCTTGGCTGCCTGCAGGATAAGCGCTACGACGATGTTTTCAACGTGCGCGTGATCACGAGAAACGGCAAGATCACGGCGGCAGAACAGAAAAAGATCGCGGAGGCGGCGGAGCGGTTCGGAACAGGAGAGGTGACGATGACCACGCGCCTGACGCTGGAGATCCAGGGCGTCGCGTATGACAGGATCGACGATCTGCGCGGGTTTTTGTCCGAGGCGGGACTCGAGACAGGCGGCACAGGCTCCAAAGTCCGCCCGGTCGTCTCCTGCAAGGGAACGACGTGCCAGTACGGACTGATCGACACTTTTGGACTGTCGCAGAGAATGCACGATCTGTACTACAAGGGCTACAACGACGTGGCGCTGCCGCACAAGTTCAAGATCGCCGTCGGCGGCTGCCCGAACAACTGTGTGAAACCGGATCTGAATGACCTGGGAATCGTGGGGCAGCGCGTGCCGGAGATCGACCTGTCAAAATGCCGCGGCTGCAAGGTATGCCAGGTGGAGAAGGGCTGTCCGGTCCATGTGGCACAGGTGGAGGACGGCAGGATCCGCATAGATCCTGAGGCGTGCAACCACTGTGGCAGATGTATCGGCAAATGTCCGTTTGGCGCGGTGAATGAGTCCGCGGCGGGCTACAGGATCTATATCGGCGGACGCTGGGGCAAGAAAGTGGCGCAGGGACATATGCTCGATAAGATCTTTCTGTCCGAGGAGGAGGTTATCGATATGGCGGAGCGCGCGATCCTGTTTTTCCGCGACGAGGGGCTTTCGGGAGAACGGTTTGCGGACACGATCGACCGGCTTGGCTTTGCGTATGTGCAGGATAAGCTGCTCAACAGCAGCATAGACCGCGAACAGGTTTTGAAGAAGACCGTGGTGGGCGGGGCAACCTGCTAGAGCGTGCATGATCCGGGGCTGTTTTGCAGTGTGGTTCATATAATATAGAGCATATAAATATAGCAAGAGTAAAACAGGAGGTAGAAAGAAATGGAGAAGAAACGCAACATTATCGTAGGACAGTCGGGCGGTCCGACATCTGTGATCAATTCCAGTCTGGCTGGCGTGTACAAGACGGCAAAGGAGAGAGGATTCCACAAGGTGTATGGTATGCTGCACGGCATCCAGGGATTTTTGGATGAGCAGTATGTGGATCTGTCCACGCAGATCCATTCCGACATGGATATCGAACTCTTGAAGCGCACACCGTCGGCATTTCTGGGTTCCTGCCGCTACAAGCTGCCGGAGATCCACGAAAATCTGGAAATATACGAGAAGATCTTTCAGATACTGGATAAGCTGGACATTGAGACGTTCATCTACATTGGCGGAAACGACTCCATGGACACGATCAAGAAACTTTCCGACTATGCGATCATAAAAGGCCACTCGCAGAAGTTTTTGGGCGTGCCAAAGACGATCGACAACGACCTCGCGCTCACCGATCACACACCCGGTTTCGGAAGTGCGGCAAAGTATATCGCAGCATCCACAAAAGAGGTGATCCGCGATGCCCTGGGACTTACATACCACAAGGATATGATTACGGTCATCGAGGTGATGGGGCGCAACGCGGGCTGGCTTACAGGGGCGACGGCGCTTGCGAGGACGGAGGAGTGCGAGGGTCCTGATCTGATCTATCTCCCGGAAATCCCGTTTGATATTGACAAATTCCTGAAAAAAGTGCAGGAGCTGTTGAAAAAGAAGGAGTCTGTCGTCATAGCAGTGTCCGAGGGGATCAAGCTTGCTGACGGCAGGTATGTCTGTGAACTGTCGGGCGGAGCCGACTATGTGGATGCGTTCGGGCACAGGCAGCTGCAGGGAACTGCCGCGTATCTGGCTGGGTTCCTGGGTGCGGAGATCGGCTGCAAGACGCGCAGTATCGAGTTCTCCACACTGCAGAGAAGTGCGTCCCACATGGCATCGCGCGTCGATGTGGACGAGGCGTTTATGGTGGGAGGCGCTGCGGTCAAGGCGGCGGACGAGGGCGACACAGGCAAGATGGTAGTCATCGACCGCGTGTCGGATGACCCGTACATGAGTGCTGCCGGCATCTACGACGTGCACCGCATCGCAAACAATGAGAAACTGGTGCCGAGAAACTGGGTGAACAAAGAGGGGAACTATGTGACGGACGAGTTTGTCAACTATATAGAACCGCTGATCCGGGGAGATTACCAGCCATTCATGGTCAACGGTCTGCCGCAGCACCTGGTACTGCGCATAAAATAGCGACAAAGAAGATCAACGAAATACAGTGACCGGAGGGCGTATGAAATGGGATCGTTTCATTTCATGCGCCTTTTTTGTGAAACCGCAGTGAGGGTGGTTTTCGTACAGGGAATATGCGGATCGCTGCCGTATGCTGACCTGCAAGAATCGCAACAAGGTCACGAGAATGATTGACGCGTGAAAATACTGGTAGTATAATAATCTAAACAAATGATATCAACTGACGGCAAAGAAGTTCGTGACGGGGGAAGATTCGCAGGTACGGAGGGGAGATTCTTAATGAAAAAGAGGAAAAGATCGATACAGGAAGTGATTGGCGTCGCTTTGCTTTTGGCTGCGATGATTGGTCTGTTCCAGTGGTACACCACAAAGAACAGCATACAGATAGAGGAGCGCAACAAAAATTACGCGTCGGACTCGGCGCGTCAGACCATGACGCGGATCAACGAGAAGATGAACAATGCCCTGGAGCTGATCAATACATATGCGCACTTTGCCAGTGAAGGGCTGAAGGAACCTGCCATCAGTGGACAGACGCTGAGGGAGATCGAGCATAACGCCCTGTTTGACGCGGTGCTGTTCACAGATGACGCAGGCACGAACCACACCTCAGACGGACGGACTTCGGATGCCTCTGACCGCGATTTTTATAAGAACGGCATGCACGGCGAGAGCGGCATTGCCGTGATACTGGATTCCTATTTTTTTAATGAGACGATGGTGAGTTTCTATGCGCCGCTGCGCTACAAGGGGGAAGTTATCGGTGTGCTCAGGGGGTCCTACCTGGCGGAGGAGTACCTCAAGGATATGCTGGCGACCACCTATTTTGGCGAGGCGGCGGACGTGTACTTGTGCATGCCAAACGGAAAGGCGATCGCAAGTTCCAACGGCAATATATATGAGGAGAATCTGATCAGCACACTGGTGAAGGACGGGGTGATCGACAGCGGTACGGCAGACGAGGTGAATGGGATCTTTGAACATGGCGGGGAGGGGACTTTTGTCTGCGCTTCCGGCAGCAAGACCGATAATATCTGCGTTATGCATCTTCCGGACAATGATTTTGTCCTCGTGCAGACTTTCCCGAAGAATGTCACACAGCGCATGATAAGGGATGAGAATATCGTGGGCATCCAGCTCGAAGTGATGCTGATCGGACTGTTTGTCATCTACATCATCATCCTTCTGATCCGCGCGGGAAAAGAGAAGAAAAGGCTGGAGAACGAGAACCGGGAGATGGGGTATATTATCAATGGTGTCACCACCCTGTTTTCGCGGTTTGCCATGGTTGACTTCGCGGCGGGCACCTATCAGTATCTGGCAGGGACGAGACCCGAGGATGGCGGTTTTGCGCTCAAAGGCGTGTACCAGGAGCTGGTGGATCATCTGTGTTCGGTGCTGATAGACGAGCGCGAGCGCGCGGAGCTGGCGGAGTATCTGGATAAGGAAGCCCTGATCGAGACGCTTGCGGAGCACAATGATGCGCGTTTTGAGTGCCATGTGATACAGAACGGGAGGCCGGAGTGGGAGCACATCAACATTGTCTGCCTGGAGCGAAGAGAGGGAAAGGCAGAAAAGCTTTTGCTGATCAGACAAAATATCACGGAAGTGAAGGAGAAAGAGCTGCATATCCAGGCAAAAATAGCTGTCGCAAACCGCAAGGAGCGACAGTATCAGATCGCGATCACATCCAGTGCCATCTGTACCTTTGAGTTCAATCTGACGCGGGACCGTGTCGAGCGGGATATCCTGCGCGGGCTGGGCGGCGGGCAGGTGTCGCTGCTGCAGAGGGTCGGACTGAGTGCTCCCTGTACCATATCCGAGTGGTTCAGGCTCTGGGAAAAATTTGTCTTGAGCGATTCGCTCGAGGAGTACAGAAAGGTTGTAAATGCGGCGTATCTTGAAAGCTGCTTTGATCAGGGCGAGTCGGAAGTGAGTGTGGAGTACTGGTGCCGGGACAGCCTGGACCAGGAGATCTGCATCCGCCAGTCCTTTCTCATGACCAGGGACGATGAGACACAGGATATCATGGTGATGGTCGTGATGAAGGAGATCACAGAGAGTGTCCGAAAGCAGAAAGAGCAGACGCAGGCGCTGCAGGATGCGCTGATGCAGGCACAGCACGCGAACAGGGCAAAGACGACATTCCTCTCCAACATGTCGCACGATATCCGCACGCCGATGAATGCGATCATCGGTTTTGCGACGATCGCTGCCAGCCATATAGACAACAAAGACCAGGTGAAGGACTGCCTGCAGAAAGTGCTCTCGTCGAGCAACCATCTGCTCAGCCTGATCAACGATATCCTTGACATGAGCAGGATCGAGAGCGGCAAGGTGCAGATCAAGGAACAGGAATGCAATATTTCCGAGCTGATGCACAACCTGGTCAACATCATCCAGCCGCAGGTGAAGGCGAAACAGCTGGAGCTTTTTATCGATACGTTTGAGATCGTCAATGAGGATGTCATCGCGGACTCGCTGAAGATGAACCAGGTGTTCATCAACCTGCTGAGCAACGCCGTGAAATATACACCGGCGGGAGGGACTATCACATTCCGCATCATGCAGAAGACGACGTTCCGCCACGGGTACGGGGATTATATCTTTATCATCAAGGACAACGGCATCGGCATGTCGCAGGAGTTTGTGGAGCATATCTTTGAGCCGTTTGAGCGCGAGTCGACGGTCACGCAGTCCGGCATCCAGGGAACAGGGCTTGGCATGGCGATCACGAGGAACATTGTTGAGATGATGAACGGCACGATCACAGTGGAGAGCGAGATCGGAAAGGGAAGTACCTTCACCGTGGAGCTGGGCTTGAAGCTGCAGGATATCGAGAAGAATGCGGAGCAGATCAAGGAGCTGCACGGACTCCGGTCGCTTGTCGTGGACGATGATTTCCACGTGTGCGACAGTGTGAGCAAGATGCTCAAGAAGATCGGACTGCGGTCTGAGTGGACGACTTCGGGAAGGGAAGCCGCATACCGCGCCCAGATGGCGTACGAGGAAGGGGACGCATACCACACCTACATCATAGACTGGCAGATGCCGGAACTCAGCGGTGTGGAGACAGCGAGAAGGATCCGCAGTGTCGCCGGCAGCGATGCGCCGATCATTATCCTGACGGCGTACGACTGGTCTGACATTGAGGATGAGGCCAAGGCGGCAGGTGTCACCGCATTCTGTGCGAAACCGCTCTTCATGTCCGATCTGAAGTCGGCGCTGCTCGCAGCAAACAACATGTCGGACAAAGAGGACGAGGCAGCAGTATGGACTTTGGAGGATTTTGGCGGAAAGCGCGTCCTGCTGGTCGAGGACATTGAATTGAACCGTGAGATCGCGGAGGTGATCCTGGAGGAGGCGGGATTCGTCGTCGAGTCGGCGCCGGACGGAACAGATGCCGTCGCGATGGTGGAGCAGTCGGAGGAATACTATTACGATGCGGTCCTGATGGATGTGCAGATGCCGATCATGAACGGCTACGAGGCGACCAGAACGATTCGGAGTATGCCGAGAAAGGATGTCAAGGATCTGCCGATCATCGCCATGACAGCCAATGCGCTGGAGGAGGATAAGGAGGCGGCGTTGAAGAACGGCATGAACGCGCACATCTCCAAGCCGCTCGATATGGACATCTTCATATCCGTGCTCAAGCAGTTTGTGAAGTGAGACAGGGTTTTTATATACTTAAAGCCTTTGTATGGCGCTGCTGTCATGGGGGATTTAGTGTCAACTTTATACCACAAGTATAATGACAGATCATTTGACTTGTGGTATAGTTATATCATAAAGAAAAGAAGGCGCATTTTTCAATACATGAGACGCCGGAGAGGGAGCAGCGATGAACAGGACATTTGCGATTGATTTAAACAGATATTCAAATAGTACAGGATTTGAACAGGCGCTGGATGCAAAACAGAGTCTATGTTTGATGTACCCGAAAAAGCTTTCATATAAGAGAAGAGATCGCTGGTTGGAATGTTCTGATGTGGGATCCGCGTGCTGAGTCATGCGGCAGCAAGGGCATGAAATATCATATTTGTGGTTGTCACCGCTTATCTTGTATGGAGGGTTTTTACAAGGTAGGCGGTTTTTCTTTGTGCGCACAGGTACCTGGAGGATGTATGCCGGTTATCAGGGACGTGTACATGAGCGGGGGAGAAGGTCTGTTTTTTGTCCGATTGTGTACAATGCACATGCAGGATGAAATATACAGAAAATAGACAGTAAAAAGCAGTTAAAATAAGAAGTTATAAAACAGTAAAATGAAGCGATAGAAAGGATGCGGGAACGATGTTGGAGAACGACGTATTGGAGATTAAGGGAAAAGTGAACACGGCGCTGTGTTATGCGAAGGTCGTGGAGGACGAGGCGGTCGAACAGATCCGCAAGATGTGCGATTGCGAGTGCACGCAGGGGAGCCGGATCCGCATCATGCCGGATGTCCATGCGGGCAAGGGCTGTACGATCGGAACGACGATGACGATCACGGATAAGGCGGTGCCGAATGTGGTCGGCGTGGATATCGGATGCGGTATGTACACGGTGAACCTTGGCAGAGGGGATATTGATTTTGAGAAAATGGACGCGGCGGCACACTTTGTCCCTTCGGGCAAGCATGTGTGGGAGGGGAGACAGGAGCGGTTTGATCTGCTGCAGCTGCGCTGCTACCGGAGTCTGAAAGATGCGAAGCGTCTGGAGCGCAGCATCGGAACGCTGGGCGGCGGAAATCATTTTATCGAGGTGGATATGGCACAGGACGGGACGAAGTACCTTGTGATCCACTCCGGCAGCAGGAATCTCGGAAAGCAGGTGGCAGATATTTACCAGCACCTCGCGGTCGAACTGCACAGCGGCAAGGAGGAGTATTTTAAGCAAAGGGAGGCGCTGATCACAGCGTACAAGGCGGCGGGACGCAGAGAGGAGATCCAGGCGGCATTGAAGGATCTCAAGTGGGAGCGCCGCGACTGTCTGATTCCGGAGGATCTGTGCTATCTCTACGGGACCTATCTCGAGGATTATCTGCACGATGTGGAGATCTGCCAGCAGTTTGCGAGACGAAACCGGGAGAAGATGGCAGAGGTGATCCTGGAGCGAACAGGTATGACAGGCTCGGATGCATTTCATACCATTCACAATTATATCGACACGGAGGAGATGATTCTGCGAAAGGGTGCAATCGCAGCCCACGAGGGCGAGAAAGTGCTGATCCCGATCAACATGAGGGACGGGAGCGTGCTTGCGGTCGGCAGGGGCAATCCGGAGTGGAACTATTCCGCGCCGCACGGGGCCGGGCGCCTGATGTCGCGCACCAGGGCAAAGGAAAATCTGTCGCTGGACGACTACAGGAAAACGATGGAGGGTATTTACACGACCTGTGTCAACGCGGCGACTCTCGATGAGGCGCCGATGGCGTATAAGTCCCTGGCGGATATCATCGATGTCATCAGGGAATCAGTGGATGTCATCGATATCATGAAACCGATCTATAATTTTAAGGCGTCTGACTAGAATGAAAAACTCCTGTTCTGGTCAGGTGCCGGAACAGCGCTGCCCACGATCGACAATCTGGTGGTGCTGGCGGCAGTGCTCGGCGTGAAGGTCGACGACATTCTTGTCATGAAAGCCAGCGCGATGAAAGCCAGCGCGTAACAGTTCAACCCGGGACTTCGCACTACGCTGCGAAGTCTGTGAGAAAGCATAGCGGCCTGGATGCATCAAGCCAACCGCGAAGCGGTTTTTGCATGGCTTGATGCCTGTAACAGGAAGCCGAAGGCTGAACTGCTACGCCAGCGCATAAAATTTCTGTCCTTCTCATTGATATTATGGCGAAAAACAAGTATAATATAATACAGAGGGCTGTCTGGGGGACGGCATGGCGGCAGAGGCGCGCCGTGCGGTGAGCGTGCCGGACAGCCGCAGTTTCCAGCGGGGAGGGCATTTTATGTGCACAGCAGCAGCCTACAGGACGGCGGACTTTTATTTCGGGCGCACTCTGGACAATGATTTCTCGTACGGGGATGAGGTGACAGTGACGCCCAGGAACTATCCGTTCCATTTTGCGGAAGAGAAGGCGGCTGGTCCGCACTTTGCGATGATCGGCATGGCGTATGTGACAGCGGATTATCCGCTGTATTATGATGCGGTCAATGAAAAAGGTCTGGGGATGGCAGGTCTGAATTTCGTGGGAAGCGCTGTCTACAGAGACTGCGCGGAAGGAAAGGACAATATCGCACAGTACGAGCTGATTCCGTGGATCCTGAGCCAGTGTGCCACGGTGAGACAGGCGCGGGAGCTGCTGGCAAGGATCAATATCACAAACGCCGCGTTCAGCGACCGGCTGCCGCCGGCACAGCTGCACTGGCTGATCGCGGACAGTGCGGAGTCGGTTACGGTGGAGTCGGTAGCGGAGGGCATAAAGATTTATGACAATCCGGTGGGGGTGCTGACCAACAATCCACCGTTTGATAAACAAATGTTTGTTTTAAACAACTATATGCACCTCTCGGCGAAGGCGCCGCAAAATACATTTGCCCCAGGGCTGG
Organism: uncultured Lachnospiraceae bacterium; assembly: GCA_910585765.1. Taxonomy (GTDB): domain Bacteria; phylum Bacillota; class Clostridia; order Lachnospirales; family Lachnospiraceae; genus COE1. The sequence goes on from CAJUES010000002.1 coordinate 37,208, forward strand.
AACTGAGCCAGTACTGCCGCGGGATGGGCGGGATCGGGCTTCCCGGGGATCTGTCCTCGCAGTCCCGGTTTGTCAGGGCTGCGTTTGTCAAGATGAACGCTGTCAGCGCAGGGGGAGAAATGGCGGATGTCAGCCAGTTTTTCCATATACTGGGTTCCGTGGATCAGCAGCGCGGCTGCTGTGAGCTGGACGATGGGGGATATGAGACGACGATCTATACATCGTGCTGCAATGCCGGCAGGGGGATCTACTACTATACCACCTATGACAACCACCAGATCACCGCGGTAGATATGTACGCAGAGGATCTGGAGGGCAGGGTGCTGGTGCGCTATCCGACCATCGAGGAGGAACAGATCAGATGGCAGAACGGTCAGGCTCCTGACAGTGCACAGGGGCGCATGGAGAGCGGCTGCGGACGCAGCATGCCAAAGTAAAAGGATTGGATGAGGCACATATATGGAAAAAGGATTACAGCAATCAGAAAATGAAATGAATACCCAGAAAGACGAGACGGATGTACTTGTCGGGATGAAAGTGTTGATCGTCGAGGACAATGAGCTGAACCGGGATATCGTACAGGAAGTCTTAAAGGAGAGGGGACTGATCGTCACGGAAGCGGCGGACGGACAGGTGGCGGTCGACTTGTTCTGCGGCAACCCGCCGGGAACATTTGACGTGATCCTGATGGACATGCACATGCCGGTGCTGGATGGCGTGTCAGCCACGAAGCAGATCCGCGCGATGCAGCGGTCCGACGCAGGGACGATCCCGATCCTGGCGCTGACTGCGAATGATTTCGAGGAAGACATCAGGCAGACAAGGGAGGCGGGGATGAACGATCATCTGACAAAGCCTTTTGATATGGAGAAGATTTTCAGTGTGCTTGCAAAGTATGCGGCTTGCAGGGAACGATAAAAGGAATATGCGCGAGCAGGGGAGAAGGTCATTCCCCTGCTCGTTTTTTTATCCGATTTTTTTATATGCAACTTTTGTCATTGACAAAATAATTTCAGTGTGATATCATGATGATATCAAAAGAAATCAATAGTATATGAGTGGAACTTTCAAAGGAGTGATACATATGAAAGAGAAGGTGCTATCAAAGAAAAAGAACGGTATGGCGGCATTGGTGGGCATTCTGCTGCTGTTTGTGGTGTCGGTCGCGGGCATTGTCTTCGGATCGATCCTGATCGCGGGAAACAGCAAAGCATTGAAGCTGGCAGCAGGGATCGCGCTGCTCGTCGCGGGGATCGTGCTGGTGCTCACGGCGTTTGTACTCTGCGGCGGGCTCAAAGTGCTGAAACCGCAGGAGGCGCTGGTGCTCACATTGTTCGGCAGATATGTGGGGACATTGAAGGAGGACGGTTTCTATTTTGTCAATCCGTTCTGTACCAGTGTCAACCCGGCGGCAAAGACGAAACTGAGCCAGAGCGGTGACGTGAACGCGCCTGCTTCTGTCCTTGCGATCACCAACAATGCGGTGAGCGCGGGCATGGAGGCGGTGAGCAACAAGATCTCCCTAAAGATCATGACCTTGAACAACAACAAGCAGAAGATCAATGACTGTCTCGGAAATCCGATCGAGATCGGGATCGCAGTCACATGGAAGGTCGTGGACACGGCAAAAGCGGTATTTAACGTGGACAATTACAAGGAATTCCTGTCGCTGCAGTGCGACAGTGCACTCAGGGATATCGTGCGGATCTATCCGTATGATGTCGCGCCCAATGTCGACACGACGGGGGACGGCGTTGCGGATGAGGGAAGCCTGCGCGGTTCGAGCGAGATCGTGGCTGGGAAGATCCGTGACGAGATCCAGAAACGGGTAGCGGACGCGGGCATTGAAGTGGTGGAGGCGCGTATCACGTACCTCGCGTATGCGCCGGAGATCGCCGCGGTGATGCTGCAGAGGCAGCAGGCATCTGCTATCATTGACGCAAGGAAGATGATCGTGGACGGTGCGGTCGGCATGGTCGAGATGGCGCTGGACCGCCTCAGCGAGAACCACACTGTGGAGCTCGACGAGGAGCGCAAGGCTGCGATGGTGTCCAATCTGCTGGTAGTGCTCTGCGGAAACCGCGATGCGCAGCCGATCGTGAACTCAGGAAGTCTTTATTAAAGATTTTTATTAAAGGAATGATACTATGGGTGATTCGGGCAAAAAACAGGTGCCGCTCAGACTTTCCGCAAAGCTGTACGACGCGGTCGCAGCGTGGGCGGAGGACGACTTCCGGTCTGTCAACGGACAGATCGAGTATCTCCTGACGGAGTGCGTGCGGCAGCGGAAGAAAAACGGGAAGTATGTCTCGGACGAAATAGACAAACCGCTGGAGATTGACATATAGGAAGCTCCAGGCGAAAGGGGGCGTGGGTATGAACCATTGGAAAAAGATGATCGCACCGATCGTGGTTGCGCTGGTCATAACGTTGTATTATATCGGAATCGCAGTATTTTTTGTGAAGATACCCGGCATTCCCACTCTGATCAAGGTATTGATGGTTGTGATACCTCTTGCATTGGCTGTGGTGATGATAGGTGTTTTGATAAGCAGGATCAAAGAGATTAAAGGAGGAGAAGAAGATGATCTTAGTCAATACTGATTACATTAACGGAAAGGAACTGGAGATGTTAGGGCTCGTCAAGGGCAGTACGATCCAGTCAAAAAATGTCGGGAAGGACATCACGCAGGGGTTCAAGACGCTGGTGGGCGGTGAGCTCAAGGGGTACACGGAGATGATGAACGAGGCGAGAGCGCTCGCCACCAAGCGCATGGTCGAGGAGGCGGAGAAGCTTGGCGCGGACGCAGTGGTGAATATCCGGTACGCATCGGCAGCAGTCATGCAGGGTGCGGCGGAGGTTATGGCGTACGGGACTGCGGTGAAGTTCAGATAAGGAACTGTTCGGCAGAAATAAGGCAGGAAAATGTCCGGGGTGCGTGAGTGCCGCGGACATTTTCCCGCTGTTTCTGGGCAGTTCCTTACATTTATGTAATATTGCTGATTTTTGTTTTCATGTCGGCATCAAGGATGTATAATGGATTCATTAGGAACGGTAAAAAATGGCGGCTGCAGCTTTTGCAGGATGCTGCTGTGAGGGCGCAGCGACATTTAGGAACTGTTAAGAAATGGAGTCAGTGGTCAGGATGGATACAAGGTTAAAGATCATGATTATCGAGGACGACGCGTCGCTTGCAAGGGAGGTCAGCCTGGCTCTCGAAAGGTGGCAGTATGAGGCGGCTGCGGCAGAGCGGTTTGACGATATACTGCAGGAGTTTGCGGCGATCAGGCCGCAGCTTGTCCTGATGGACATCAACCTGCCTTTTCACGATGGGTTTTACTGGTGCAGCCAGATCAGACAGATCTCCAAGGTTCCCGTGATCTACATCAGCAGCCGGGACGATGACAGGGACAAGATCATGGCGATCGCGCAGGGCGGTGATGACTATGTGGAGAAACCGCTCCGCATGGAACTTTTGCGCGCCAAAATCGAGGCGATGCTGCGGAGGACTTACGAGTACAAGGTGCGGGAGCGCATTTATCTCGCGGCGGGACTGTGTTTTGACTGTGCCGCGCAGAGTTTGTACTACACAAAACAGTGCGGCTGCGCAGAGGATCCGCCTGCGTCTGACGGGCAGACGGAAATCGAACTCACAAAATCGGAGCGGCGTCTCTTTGCGCGCCTCGTCGAGAACAGACCGGACGTCGTGACGCGCGATGAGCTGATGATGGAACTGTGGAACACGGACGAGTATGTCACGGATGCGGCGCTGACCACGATCATCAGCAGGCTGCGCACAAAACTCAAGTCCGAGTGCGGCGAGGACGTGATACACACCAAAAAAGGGCAGGGGTATTATGTGGGATAACAGCGCGGGAAAAGGACGATATCGATCGCAGAACGAACGGTGAATGCGATAAGGAACTGTAGAAAAATAACTGACGCATCTTGACTTGTCTATTTCTCCGATTATGCATATCAAAAAGCCTCGCCGTAGCCCGCTACGCCTACGTTTTTTGACAATTGCTTTAGCAATTTCACCTCGAAGAAATATCCTGCGCAAGTTGCATCGGTTATTTTCCTACAGTTCCTAACGATGAGGATAAAAGTGAGGATGGATCGAGGATAAGTTGAGAATAAGTTGTGGATAAAAATGAGGCAAAATAAAGATAGAGGGGACAGGGATTACAGATAAGATGATCATGCTGAAATGGTTCAAAAGAAAATGGAGGGCGTATGCCGTCTTGTTTTTCTTCGCGCTGAGCTTTAATATGTACTTCCTGCTTTTGATGCGGACGACGCAGGTGGAATATCTGCTGTATCTTGACCTGCTGCTGCTGGTGTTTCTGGCAGTTGTGGAGGGTACGGCTTTTTTTGGTTTCCAGAAAAAAGAGCGCAGGAAAAAGGTGTTTCTGCGGGAGAATGATCTGATCGGAGAGGTGCTGGACTACCCGGATGACCGGGAGGTATTCGCACACGATCTTCTGATCCTCGAAAGGCGTCTTCAGGAGAAATTTGCAGAGAACTGTGACCTTCAGGACTATGTGGCAAAGTGGTGCCACGAGTTCAAGATCCCGCTCTCAGCGGCACTGCTCATATCCGAAAAGATCCGGGATGCAGATGTCAGAACCGATATGAGGGAGCAGCTGGAACGGATGAACTGGCAGATGAACATGATGATGCAGGGATGCAGGCTGCAGAGTCCGCTGTTTGACATGCAGATCCGGCAGGTTCCGCTCGAAAAATGTGTCAGGGCGTCCATCAGAAATAACCAGTTCTTTCTGATCCAAAAGAAATTTCAGATAGACATGCGGGTCGAGAGTGTGACAGTCTATACGGATGAAGTCTGGCTCACCTACATTTTAGACCAGATCCTGAGCAATGCCGTCAAATATGCGGCACTGGAGAGAGAGCATCATATTCGTTTCTGGACGGAGAAAATGCAGGGGCAGACAGAAACTGCTGCAGGATTTTTTGAGGAAGATTCTGCGGTGAAGCTTTATATCGAGGACAATGGTGAGGGGATCAGGGAGTGTGACATCAGACGCGTTTTCGAGAAGGGCTACACAGGCAGCAACTACCACAATGGCAGGTATAGATCGACCGGGATGGGGCTGTACATGGCGGACAAGATCGCAGGAAAGCTGGGGCATGAGATTTCTGTCGAGAGCTGTTATGGGGAGTACACGCGCTTTTGCATCGCGCTGGAAGGTCGCTTTCCTACTTGATTGGAACGAGATCGGTGATCCGTATGTGAAAATCCTCATAAATGCATTGCGGATGACAATATGCGATGTTCGGTCAGGGACTTTGTACGAAGCTCGTTGTTACTATGCTTGTAACAGGTCAGCCTTCGGCTTCCTGTTATAATAGGGTCAACATTTGCAGGGTTTACAGGTGCTTTTTGCAAGGAGGTATGATATACTATTGACAGGTATGATTTTTTCATCGGAAAGGATGTGTTATGACAATGCAGGCAAAGCTTCCCATGGGGATTGAGAATTTCAGGGAAATGCGGACAGGGGGATTCTACTATGTCGATAAGACCGGACTGATCAAAACACTGTTGGAGAATCCGGGAAAAGTGAACCTGTTTACGCGTCCGGGGCGGTTTGGAAAAACCCTGAATATGAGTATGCTGAAATATTTTTTCGAAGCAGGCAGTGACGTCATGCTTTTTGACGGGCTTGAGATTTCAAAGGAAAAAGAGCTGTGTGAAGAATACATGGGAAAATTTCCGGTGATTTCAGTCAGCCTGAAGGAAGTGGCAGGTAAAGATTTTGATACAGCCAGAAGAACCCTGTGCTCGGTTCTTGGAGATGAGGCGGTCAGATTTCCATTTTTGGCAGAGAGTGACAGACTTACAGAAACAGAGCACATGCAGTATAAAAAGCTTATTGAGCTGAATGACTATGGCGAATACGCAATGTCCGATGAAGTTTTATCAAAAAGCCTTCTGACACTGTCTCGCTTTCTGCAAAAGCATTTTGGTCAAAATACTATGATATTGATTGATGAATACGATGTACCGCTTGATAAAGCATATCAGTCAGGTTACTATGATGACATGGTGAATCTGATCAGGTCTTTATTTGGAAGAGCCCTTAAGACAAACGACAGCCTGAAATTTGCAGTGCTGACAGGATGTCTTAGAATATCAAAGGAAAGCATCTTTACCGGGATGAATAATTTCAAAGTATACACGATAAAGGATGTGCGTTATAAAGAATATTTTGGTTTTACGGACGCGGAAATCAGACAAATGCTGGAGTATTATGGGTTCTTAGACCAGTATGATGCCGTGAAGGAATGGTATGATGGTTATCTGTTTGGCAATCTGGGTATCTATTGTCCCTGGGATGTCATTAATTACTGCGGGGACTTACGTGACCAGAGTGTAACTGAACCACAAAATTACTGGGTAAACACGAGCAGCAACGACATTATCAGAAAATTTTTAAGCAAAGCGAAAACAGCGGACAGAAACGACATAGAACAGCTGATCAACGGAAGCAGCATTAAAAAGATGATCCACCCGGAATTGACTTACAGGGATCTTGATTCCGATCCGGATAACCTGTGGAGTATCCTCTTTACGACCGGATATCTGACACAGCGCGGTTTACAGACTGATGAACTGACGGAACTTGTTATACCAAACAGGGAGATACAGTGGATCTTTACAAAGCAGATCCGTGAATGGTTCAAATGGGAAACGGAAAAAAACATGGAAAGGCTGGAAGATTTCTGCAAGGCATTCATGAAAAACGATACGGACGCCATCGAGGAGGGGTTCAATGCCTATCTGAAAAAGACAATCAGCATCCGCGATACAAATACCAGAAAGAAAATGAAAGAAAACTTTTACCATGGCATCCTGCTTGGACTCTTTGGAAACATGGACGGATGGAATGTCCGGTCAAATGCCGAATCCGGCGATGGTTACAGCGACATCAGTATAGAGATTGAAGATAAGGGAATAGGCATTGTCATTGAATTAAAATATGCGGAAAAAGCAGCATTTGACACTGCATGCCGGGAGGCTTTGAAACAGGTGAATGATCAAAATTACGAGCAGCAGTTGCTTGATGACGGTATGACAACAATCCGTAAATACGGGATTGCGTGTTATAAAAGACGCTGCAAGGTAATTTCCGGATAAAAAGAATCCGATCTTTCTGGAGTGGTTGCCCGTCTAAAGCTTTTCACTCGTCCATCAACGTAGTGAAAAGCGCGCGCCAAAATGCTTGCACTTTAGCATTTTGTGTGCAAATGGGTTGCTGTTTACGCCTTCATTATATAAAATTGTGTCAGAATTAGTCGGGGCGTGAACAGTAACATATGCTGCCAATAACGGCGCAGAAAATGAGTAAAAGTCTTGTCGTCTGCAAAAAGATGTGCTATAATAACTATAAAAATAGTCAATTAAGATTATAGTTAACTACAAGGATAACCATAAAATGATAGCCATAAAAATATAGCATAGAAGGGATCGTGATGAACGGTATGGAACACAAGATACAGAACAAAACCCAGGAAGCGCTGACGGAATGTGAAGTTTTAGTGATGAAAGTAATATGGGAAAGCGATGAGGTGATGTCCATACAGGAGATCACTTCGCGGATCAATCTGAAATATGGGAAGGATTGGAAACTGCAGACGGTCTCCACGTTTTTGAGCCGCGCTGTCAGGAAAGGCTATCTGGCGATGAAGCGAAGGGGAAGGACGTTTGACTATTATCCGCTGGTCACAGAGAAGGATTACGGCAGGCGTGAGATCGTCAAATGCGTCGAGAACTGGGGAAACGGCAGGATGGGAAATCTGATCGCGTCTTTTGCGGAGACCAGGAAACTGTCAAAGGAGGAGAAGGATCACATCAGGAGGATGCTGGATGGTATGGATTAGACTGTGCATCTCCGATATCGCATTTCTTTCCGCAGCCGGCAGTATCTCGTATGGGCTGACAAGACTGGCAGGGAGGATTTTGCGTGTTGAAAATCCGGTATTGTTATTGGCGTTGCAGAAGCTGACACTGATATTATACTGGCTGCCGGTCTCGTTTGCGTGTGTATGCATACCAAGGATTTCTTTTGAAAATGGGGTCAGGGCATATACCGGAGAGTTTGTGTGCTCTTCGGTTCCGTCCATGACAGTTGTCTTTCTTATCCTGGGGATCGTATGGCTTGCAGGATTTTGGCTGTCTGTTGTTCGCGATGGCATAAAAATATGCAGGCTGGCGAAACTGCTTCGGGGAAATGTCCCGGTTCAGGATGCGCGGTATCTTGATCTGTTTGAGGCGTGCAGAAGACGGGCAGGGGTAGGCGGTGTAACGCTCAGCCAGAACGATCTGCTCTGTTCCCCGGTCACAGCAGGGCTCGTGCGAAAGCAGCTCATACTTCCGTTTGCCGATTATACGGACAGGGAGCTTCACATGATCTATGAGCACGAGCTGATGCACATCAAAAAAGGGGATTTGTCATGGAGGATATTTGCTCTTGTGACCTCCTGGATCCACTGGTTCAATCCGGTGATCTATCCATTGATGAGAGAGATGGACTGCTTGCAGGAGATGATCTGCGATCTGAGTATATCGATCGATAACGCACATTATACGAAAAAAGAGTATGCCGCTTTTCTGGTGAGACTCACCGATCAAAATGCAGGAAATGTATATACGACTGCATTGACAGAGAATAAAAGTCAAACGATAAGGCGGATCGAGATTATGGCAAAAACAAAAAGTTTCTCGAAACCAAAGAGATGGATGACAGGAATAAGTTGCGCATGTCTTGCAGTAATGAGTATGATTCCTGCGACAGCAGTTTCCGCAGAAGCCGCCAGGCTGCAGGAGGACTGGCTGCGGGCGGAGGAGGTGGAGACGATCGAGGAGCCGCAGAGTCATTGGGATCCGACGATAGAAGAGCACGGGTATGATGATGGAAGTGTGGTTGAGATTGACGGAAGTCAGGATATCGCGCCGTATTCGTCAACAGTTGATCTGGAAAAGACGATCAATGCGAATACCAGATATCTTTACCAGTATAGAAGTATGTCGGTAGGGGAGACAATTGATATCACAGCAAAATGTGATGATTGTGCAATTACATATAAGATCGGAATCAAGAATCAAAAGACGGGAGAAATGGTTTCGGTATCAGGAAATGGGACTTTGAGACATGAATTTAAGATTTCTGAAAGCGGAACATATACGGCATTTGTTGAAAATAATAATAATTTTCCAATAAAGATTTCAGGTGCAGCAGTATACTAATACGTTTTAGAGGGACATAAGTCCCTTTAAATAAACAAATTACAACTACAAATTTAGTGGAAAGAGGTGGTGTATATGAGGGTGTAAAGACAGTGTAACAGGTAACTTGTAAACAGAGATTCTGAAAAATTATTTACGAAAGAAAGAGGGGAATCAAATGTATAAGAGATCTTTATCGGCTATACTGGCAATTGCATTGACAGCTACAATGTCATTTGCCATGTTGGGGGAAGTATTTGCGGCGAGCGAGGAAACTTCCGCGGAGGTTGTTACCAGTGACTTGGCAATCGAGAAGGAATAGCATATATCAATTCAGACAGTGTCAATCACACATATGCAGTAATTGTCTTTCCGACAAAGGGATATAGTGCAACTGATAGTTATAAACTGACCATAAGTCTGGATGAGGCAGGGTATTACGATGCATCAGAGCCAAATGAGAGTCCGTTTGATGTGAAGAACGTGACATCAAATACTTATATCGAGGGACATAGTCTCAATGTATCAAACGATCAGGACTGGTTTGCGATCAATACGACAGGATTGAGTACGACAGGAGTAAGAAAAATGGGATTTATTGTCAGTGAGAGCAGCTATAGTGTGGAGCTATATTATGCTGTTAATACTGAAATGAGACTTGTCAATCCTGTTGACGGGGTGTATAATATAACGGAAGGAAATTATTATATAAAGGTGTATAATAAGAACGCCGATTTTGTAAGCAAGGATTATACTTTAAAAATACTGGGATATGGAGAAATACCTGCCAAACTTGAAATTTTTTATGATTTTGATATGGATGGACAAAAGCTTGATTTTAATGAAGGACTGCACTATGCGTTTCAAAATGTGCTACTTCTGGGAGCTCGAGTTACGGATGGTAAAGGAAATCGTGTCCCAAATGTAAATGTGACATTAGAGTGGATCGGGGATACCATGATATCACCGAATAATGGACATCAGACCATGATTAAAACAACAGATCTTAGCGGTTATGTGAAATTTCGCATGGTGGTGCCGCGAGCGCATGGTATTCGTACAGCGTTGACAATTGCGTTGCACAAATATGATTATGATACAATGATCATTTCTTGTGGAACTGCAAGGGATACAACGAAACTGTATCATGTAATAAACAGATAAGACCCAAATCAATGTAAACGGATTTACAGCATCAATAAACAAGGAGGTTGAACGTATGCAGATACCATTTTATCAAACCAATCAGTACAGTCATTTTAACAACCGTTTTGTGGGCAGTGCCCACGGGACGATGAACAATTCATCGCTGCACGCAAGGCGCAGGATGATGGAGGCGCAGGACGCGGCGCAGGAGACGGAGTCGGTCAGGGTCACGATCTCCGGGGAGGCGATGGCGCTGGCAAGACAGGCGAAGGCAATGGAACGGCTCGAGCAGTATGCGAATGCGGGAGCAGCAACGGAAACGGACGGCGCAGAGACGGGTGAGGGATCCGGCGAACCTGTACAGCTGACGGATGAGGAGATCTATGACGAACTGTTGAATCAGGTGAACATATGGGGCGACAAATCGTATGCCCTGCGCCATGACTTTAATCACCAGGAAACCGCCCAGATGGCTGAGAAGCGAGCGGCGGCGCTGACTGAGATGCAGAAGCTCGAGGAGATGCAGAAGTCCGAGATCGGCAGACTGCAGAGGGACGCGCAGAAGGCGGCAGAGCAGGCTTCCATGCAGCAGGAGGAGATCAGCAAGAAGAGCTCCGAGCTGATCATGATGATCGAGAGCTTTGAGGATCAGGACGAGGAGGAAGCGAAAGCGGCGGAGGGTGCCGGGGACGGGGATACGGAATCTTCGGGCAGCCTGATGGAGGGAGAACCCGGAGCGATGGCGGCAAAGGGAGAGATGGGCATGTTGGACAGCCTGAATGGTATGGATCAGTCAAGCACATTTCGGATCGAAGCGAGCGATCATTCGATCAAAGCCGTTGAAGCGGAGCGGCTCAACATATACCGGGCGAATGATGCCAAAAATTTCACCATCAAGGAAAGGATCGCGGAGATGTCAGACTATGTCATTGCGCTTGCAAGCAATGAGGAGGTGAAGGCATCTTTCAAGGAAAGGATCGAGAAGGAAACCGACCCGGAGGCAAAGAAAAAGCTGGGCGCATTGATGGATTACTTCGAGAATATGGAGATGAAGAACGGATACCGCGACCTGAAGAGAGACAGGGAGTTTGCGCTGCAGGAGCGGATCACGGCGAGGGATCTTCGGATCGCGCATCTTGGAAACCGTCACCTTGCGATGGCAGAGCGGCAAGAGAAAGAGCTGCAGTCCCTGTTTGACGAGGACGATATCCTGAGGGCACAGGGGCAGGACGGCGTCACCGGACGCACAGAAGACGTGGCGGAGCGCCTGCAGGAGATAATTGACGAGCGCGACCATGTTGACGGGGACACCACACTGGACGAGGAGATCCGCGAAAACGAGGAGCAGAAGGAAGAGGAAGAAAAGAGCGGGGAGACACAAAACACTTCCGCAGAAAAAGAACAGAACGGCGAGGCAGAGATCTGGAGCAGTGCCATTCAGGGGCTGATCATGGACGGCAGGCGGTTTGCCGGGATGAAAGGACTGTTGGCATAACAAAATGGGACTGTCGGGAAATGACAGTTTTCAGACTTGATTTCCAAAATAAAGAGTTATGTCAGTATAATGCGGAGGAAGAAGGTGCAGCCACCAAAAGGACTGCACCATTCCTTTCAGTTCCTCTTGTGACACCGCAATATCGTTTTGTGTGGACTTTCACTGCTAGAGCGTGTTTGAAAAATGCTTTCTGTCAGATGTTCGGCACAGTTTGTGGGAGATTTGTGCCAAATGAGGGAGGCGTAGGGGGGCAAAGGCATAAAGGGCAATGCCTTGCGTAGACTGAATTTGACGCAAATATCGCGCAAAATGGTGAATGCGACGCATACGCGTCGCTATGCAGATGGCGGGAATGATTTTTCAAACACGCTCTAGTACAGGAGATTCTTACGGACCTTTTTACTATCATTATTATATGTGATTTGTTTTAGGAGCTGACTATGAAAAATAATTCTAAAAAAATACGGATTATCTGTCTGGCCTGGGCAGTCATAGCAATTATTTTGCTCATTCTCATATGGATTTGTGACGGTACAGGGAATGGTTCGATGCAGAGAAATCTGACTTATGCTGTTCGGATATACACAGGTATTTCCTGCATTATTTCTGGTATAATTGCCCGTTTAAGTAAAAACGGCTAATGAAAATGTAACAAAAACATTCGTGCATAGAGCCCTATCGTTATAATATGGTTTTAAATAAACACTTTGCAACTACAAGATCAGTAATTTAAAACAATAATTAAGGAATACGCCAAGTCTTCTATTTGCCTGATGGAAAGAGCTGTAGATCCTGCAGACAAGACTATATCTTGGGGAAAATATGATATTGCCTGTGTAGTTACTGCACATTATGAAGAACATTACGGACCGGGAACTGAAACAGGGATTGTATTGCTATATACAACATTTTCCTTTAATGATGCCGGAACAAATCCTGTGTATGTGAGTAAGGTTGAAATGTACTCGCATTGTATCTATGATGCAGCAAATGCAGAACCAATAGAGCGTTATGCTACATATAATAATCCGTCTCAGGGGGTTTTATATTCTTTAAATTCTGATGATGATCGGATTTATGGGGGCGGTGGATTTCAGTATTTACAATGTGGGGCAAATGTGACCTTAAGTGATGGAACAAAATCACCTGATTATTTTCGTATTGATCTCCGGTAATGCGATATTGTATAGATGATGTGGGAAACGTTGGGAGCGGAACCGTATCTTTATGAAATTTGTGTGCTGAGGTTTTCAATATAAGACTTGTTTCCTTACATGGATTATAGTAATCCATGTAAAAAGATATTGATCATTTGAAAGATTGTGTACTACACTTTTGGTGGATAGTTATGTGATTACGCTGAGTTTTATTGAAATATTTAAATAGGCAGAGCTGAAAACCTGTAGATGCAAGATACAATTGGCGATAAATGTAGGCACGGTAGAGGGGAAATAAAGGAATGAATAACAGGATAAAATGGAGTAAAGTTGTGATTCTGATCATCATCATCATTTTCGGTATAGTTCTATGTATTTCCCTGAATAACAGAAAAAGTGAGAAGTGGACAACTCATATGAATCATCTTGAGTGGGGAATGGAAGAGGAGGAAGTCCAGAAGTTTTATACTTTTGCAGACAATGGCGAGGAGGTATCTCCCCACATTTTTCACTATGATCTGGAGGAACTACAGGAAATATATGGCTGTCAAATGAATACGACCCTGATCTTTGAGGAAGGTTATGGTCTGAAAGGTGTCCTTGGTTATACAGATGAAGTGGAAAGGCTTCAAAAAAATATTCAGGATGATCTGGGAAAATATCGAACAGGAGCACAGCCTTCGGACGGAATTAGTTGGAAATCCGAACTGATTGGAGACCAATATGATAAGGATCAGATTGAAAAGGGGTATCGTAGGATTTTGGGTGAGAATGAGTTGACACAAAATGTCCTTACCGGGTTGCTGAACAGTCCATCGGTGTCAATGGAATTAAAAACATCAGGCAATCGGAAAGGAATGCTTTTCATTGATGCGGATCATTATGTAAAAGTTCAAAAATTGCTGACAGAATAGCCGGAGATAACGCAGAAGGCGGCAGAGCAGGATTCCATGCAACAGGAGGAGATCAGCAAGAAGAGCTCCGGGTTGATCATTCGATCAAAGCCGTCGAAGCGGAGCGGCAGGAGAAAGAGCTGCAGTCCCTGTTTGACGAGGACGATATCCTGAGGGCACAGGGGCAGGACGGCGTCACCGGACGCACAGAAGACGTGGCGGAGCGCCTGCAGGAGATAATTGACGAGCGCGACCATGTTGACGGGGACACCACACTGGACGAGGAGATCCGCGAAAACGAGGAGCAGAAGGAAGAGGAAGAAAAGAGCGGGGAGACACAAAACACTTCCGCAGAAAAAGAACAGAACGGCGAGGAAAAGTCTTCCCTGCTCGATTTAAAGGACCGCAGTCTCAATCTTGCACTGATGCCGTTTGGTTTTGCGGTCATAGCTGATGCCGACTAACAGGACATTGCCGTTGTATGCCGTGAGTTTCCCGGCATATTTTTTTGCCTTGATCTGGTCGATGGCACTCTCGGCGGTATGATCGTATTTCAGCTCGACAAGCAGCGCCGGACTGTCCGTATGCTGTCTGGGCAGAAACGCGATATCTGCAAAACCTTCGCCTGTCGGGAGCTCCCGGATGAGGACATAATCCTTCATTGCGCTATAGTAGGCGAGCGTGATGACGCAGCTTAAGGAATTCTCGTCATTGTACCGGATGACAGAGATATTCTCCATGTGCACCCTGCCGACCGCGTCCGCGACTTTTTCTTCTTCATTTTTCAGGGTGGCGCGCAGAAGTTTGTCGGAGGCTGAGATCGCGTTGACGACCGTATTCCATTCGTTGCCCTCGATGGCATTGACAAACTCGCTGCGGACTTCCTCGTTTGGGATATAGACCTCGCGGCGGTCATGGTCGAAAGCGAGATAGCCGAGATGGATCAGCAGGGCAAACACATCGTCCTTGCTCCGGAAAGTCACCATATCATTCTGGAATTTGTCGGGGTTGACGCTGCAGCGTCCGCCGCCGAGCATTTCTATAACATCGTCTTTCAGACCATCAAAATTCATGCTGATATATTTTTTTAGGGATTCGTACGTCTCCGTGCGTGTCCAGTAATTGTCGATCCGGTGTCTGCGCAGGGCGTCCACGACGGACTTCGGGTTGTATATGTGAAAATGGTTGTTGAGCTGGTATCCGTCATACCACTGCCGGATCCGGGTATAATCCGTGTGGTACTCCTCACAGAGATCCTGCACTTCCGCCTCCGTAAAGCCGACGTACTCCTCCAGCGGTTCGGGATTGATCATCGTAAATTCATCAAAGTTGTTGAGCGCCGACTGCGTGCCGTATTTTTTGACAGGCAGGATCCCGGTCAGATATCCCAGCGCGAGAAATTCTTTCGAGGTGGAGTCCTTGAACAGACCGCGCAGGAGTTTGAGATATAGTTTCTGCGCTTCCTCGTCGTCTGGATCTTCGCGGAAGATCGTGTCCCACTCGTCGATGATCACGATGAAGGCGGAACCCGTTTGGGCGTATACCCTTGCCATTGCATTAGGAAGGTCTGACTCCTCGGTATCGACGCAGTTGGGATAGGTTTCCCTTAGTTCCTGAATGATCTCCTGCTGAAACAACGAGATCGTCTGAGCGGCTGTGACCGGCATGTTGGTCTGCGGATCGATCCGGCGGCGGAATACATTCAGGTCAACCTCAATGATATCATATTTATTCATATATTTTTTGTAGTCCGCTGACTGAGCTATTTTCTTTCCATCAAAAAGGGCACTGGAATCAAAGCTTTTGCCATAGTAGGCAGCCAGCATCGCTGCCGTGATGGATTTCCCGAAACGTCTGGGGCGGCTGAGGCAGATATACCGGTCTTCTGTATCGATGACAGAATTTGTATATGTCAAAAACCCTGTTTTGTCTACATAAATTTTGGACTGCAAAGCACTGCAGAATTTCTTGGTACCTGTGTTAAAATAAATTCCCATACGGATCCTCGTTCCTGATCAATTGTGGACAGTTACTAAGTATTATCTTACTCCAAAACACTGTTATTTACAAGAAATATTCAGAATTGCCCCACGGTAAAGGCAAGCTTAATGAATAAATTACAAACTTCATATGCTGATGAAACATACGAAATCATTTTATCTGCACATGTTGATGAAACATGCGAAATCATTTTATTCAAACATACCTGCATTTGACAGGTATGTTGAAAACTGTAATGAGGATGTAAGGATTTTTGTGATAAAATACTTTACAATAAGGAGCATACAGAGCATGGCTGACGAAAAAGCCGGCTTTGGACAAAGATCACAAGTAGGAGGTTTAAAAGGAAAAATGAACGACAACAAAGTAGTAGAGATCAAAAACCTGGTCAAGAGCTACGGCGCAAAAAACTTTCAGACGACCGTGCTCAAGGGGATCGACCTGACCATTTACAAGAATGATTTCATCGCGATCATGGGACCTTCCGGTTCGGGGAAGACGACGCTCTTAAACATCTTGTCCACGATCGACAAGCCCACACAGGGAATGGTCACGCTCGACGGGCATGATGTGACGCACATCTCGAACAAGGAGCTCGCAAAGCTCAGAAAGGACAAGATCGGCTTTGTCTTTCAGGATTACAATCTGCTGGACACGATGACGCTGCAGGACAATATCGCACTGCCGCTCGCGCTGGACGGCGTGCCTGCAAAGCGGATTTTGGAAAAGACAAAAGAACTGGCAGCAGCTTTTGGCCTGGAGGCGCAGCTGCGCCAATATCCCTATCAGCTGTCCGGCGGGCAGAAGCAGAGAGGGGCGGTGTGCAGGGCGCTGATCACAGAGCCGGAGATCATCTTTGCCGACGAGCCGACAGGGGCGCTCGACTCCAAGGCGGGGAAGGATCTGCTGCACTGTCTGCGCAGGGTGAACGAGAGCGGGCAGGCGTCGATCCTGATGGTGACGCACGATCCGCACTGTGCGTCGTATGCAAAGGATGTGTATCTGCTGAGTGACGGCGTGATGAAGTGCCGCATCAGCAGGGGAAATGACAGGAAAGAGTTCTACAGCAGGATCATCGACCTGCAGACTTCGATCGGAGGGGATTTCGCATGAGGATGTTTCGTCTTGCCTTTATCAATTTCAGAAACAGTTTCAGGAGTTATCTGTCGCTGGTGTTCTCCCTGGCATTCACGATCCTGGTCCTGTTCAATTTTCAGAATATCATCTACTCGGAATCGTTTGCGGTGCTGGGAGAGCATAACAAGGAGTACATCGATATGCTGGTTCAGACAGTGACTGTCGTGCTTTGCTGTTTCATGTTCTTTTTTCTGTGGTATGCGACCAATGTCTTTCTGACAAGGCGCAAGCGGGAGATCGGGATCTATATTTTTATGGGAATGTCAAACCGCAGGATTGGCAGTCTCTATGTGATCGAGATCAGCTTTGTGGGGATCACTGCACTTGTGACGGGAGTCGGATTCGGCGCACTGCTGGGCGGGTTGTTCCAGATGATCATGGGTGCAGTGTCCGATATCGCGGTCGATGTCCGGTTCGGAGTCTCATGGGAGGCGGGAAAAGTGACAGGTGTGTTGTTTCTGGCGATGTATCTCTTCTTTGCCTTGAAGGGCTACTGGAACATCACGCACAGCAGTGTGCTTGGCATGATCTCGGCAGCAAGGCAGAACGAGTATGTGCGTATGCCAAAGACTGTCCTGTGCGCAAAGGCAGTACTGGGGGTTGCCGTGCTGTCATCTGGTTATTATCTGGCAAATGTGGGCGGTATGCTGAATATGATGAAGAATCTCCTGGAGGCGGTGGTGCTTGTCATCATCGGTGTGTATCTGCTGTTCGGCGGTCTGATCCCGCTCGCTTTCCAGACAGTTGCAGCCAATAAACAGTTTCTGTACAGCAGGCAGCGATGTCTGTGGGTGAATCAGATGATATTCCGCATGCGGAAAAATTACCGCACGTATGCGATGGTCTGTATCGTGGGGATATGCTCGATCACGGCGCTTGCGACCGGGTTTGCGATGAAGGAGCGATACCACAATCTCATAAACTTTGACAACCAGTACACATTCCAGCTGCTCACCAACCAGAGCGGTCTGGGAGAGAAGGCAGCTGCCCTGATCAGCGGGGCGGGTGATATCGCCTGCCAGACGTCGCTTGAGGCTTTGTCTGTAGATGATGTGCATCTGGTGCTCAAGTGTTCCGAGGTGAAACGCGTCGCGCAGGAGCGCGGCGCAAAGTCCGACCTGCCGGAGCCTGCAGATGGGGAGACATTTTATCTGTCACATCAGGTGCTGATGACTTCTATCTTCAATGAAAAGCCGGTTCCGGTGACGATCGGCGGGAAGGAGTATCTGGAGACACAGACGATCAGAGATCCCTACATCGGGTATATGCAGAGAGAGATGGGATGTTTCTACGTGGTGTCAGACAGTGCGTATGAGCGGCTGAAAGGTCAGGGAACGACGCTGTATATCCACAATTATAAGCTTGCCGATGACAATGATTTCGCGGCGGCGCGCACGGCGCTCGACGTTCTGATCAGCAACACGGAGGAGAACTTTACGGCGCGTGTCGCGATCGATCCTTTTGACAATGACCTGGACTGGGGCAAGATGCTCCATGCGCTGTGCATATGTATGTTCATGGTGTTTGTCGTCGCAAGCGGCTGTATCATGTTCATGAAGCTCTACAACGACTCGTACGAGGAAAAGGAGCGGTATCTCGTCCTGAGAAAACTCGGCTTCTCCCCGGGGGTGCTGTCTGCGTCGATCGCGCGTGAGCTGCTGAGCGCGTACATGCTGCCCTTCGTGGTCATGGCGGTGTCCGCTTATTTCTCGGTCCTCGCACTCGGCAGATTGATGCGCACCAGCCTGCTTTCCATCTATGTGGTGAGCACATCGGTAGTGCTCGTGGTGTTTGTGTTCTGTTATATACTCTCGGTTGCAGTGTATCGCAGAAATGTCTGCTGACTGTCTTTTCAGGTCAGTCTGTCCATCAAAAGCGAATCCGTAGCGGCGGATTCGCTTTTTTGATGCAAACTCTTATTTACATTTGTTTTGCAGTGGTGTTAATATAGAATAAGGAGGATGTGTTACGGGCATCCCGGAGCATTTGACGGACAGTTTTAAGATTTCTGAGTTTTCCAAGCTTTAGATTTCAAATTTCAGGAACTGTGCAGAGAGAGCATGTACAGTTCCTTCGATTCAATATTTTACAAAAGAAAGGCAGGGCGTTATCATGAGTTCAGCAGACAGGCGAACAGCAGGATTCCTTGCGGGGATATGCGGCGCTGCCCTGATCGTCCAGTGTGCGCTGTTTGGAGTTTCTCAGATATCTGCTGCCGGGACGGTGATGGCTGCAGAAAATGCGGAGAGGGAAAACAGATACGGTGAAAACGGAAATATCCGCACGTTGTACGAGGAGTACAACGCGCGTTTTGCCGCAGTCGAACACAGGGAAGATATCGCGAAGAACGGTTTTGAGACGGTGGATGTCCACATTTTCCCGGTGCAGTATGAGATCGGCAGGCAGAAGGAGATGGAGACGGAGCTGGTGAGGCAGATGAAGGCAGATCCCGATGCCGATGTGAAGGAGCTGAAAATGAATCTGGAGGCGCCGGTGTTGATGATTCCCGCATACGACACGACGTACAACCGTCTCGCGCTGTTTTTTGCAGACGAGGATGGCTGGATCGTGTACAAGACGGACCGCTTTGAGACAAACAGCTGCGTGCTCGGGCAGATGCGGCAGCCCGAGCAGGAGCTGGTCTCGGTGGCGTTCCAGGATCTGAACGGCGACACGCTCACGGACATCATACTGATCACTTCCTGCGAGATCGGCGGTGATCAGAAATACAGGATCGGCGATGTCCTGTTTCAGGACACGGAGGGACTGATCTTCTACAGGGATTACCGCATTTCGGACAAGATCAACCGCTTTGGCATGAACCAGAACACGGATTCCATCACCGCATTTGTCAGGGACGGATATTCGACGGAGTTTCTGTACACGGCGGTCACGCTGCAGGAGCTGCTCCGGCACGGATTTCAGATCATCACGGAACAGTGTTACAGCAGGACATTCGGCAAGCTGGGAAAACTGCAGGTCGTGCCGGGGACTTACCACATTGCGGATTATGATGTGTTCATGGTCTATCTTGTCAATGAGCAGGACTATATCCTGTCCGCGCTGCAGCCCATGGGTGACTACGATAACCTGTATGCACTAAAGGGCATCAACTGCCGGGATATCGACGGTGATGGGCTAAAGGATATCGTCGTGCTGGCAAAGTACAGCTACGAGGATGAGGAGCACCAGCTGGCTGTCAAAAGTGATTACAGCATATATTATCAGAGAACCGGCGGATT
This sequence comes from uncultured Lachnospiraceae bacterium, assembly GCA_910585765.1. Classification (GTDB taxonomy): domain Bacteria; phylum Bacillota; class Clostridia; order Lachnospirales; family Lachnospiraceae; genus COE1. The sequence goes on from CAJUES010000002.1 coordinate 57,530, forward strand.
TTCCGCAGATACGGAGATCAAGAAGCGGTATCCGTGCAGCGAGGAAGATACCATGCAGGTCGTAGTGGAGAGAGCGAGAGCTTACTGGGGGTGGAAAACAGAAGATGATTAGAGTATTGATAGTGGATGATGAAAAGCCGATTTGTGACTTGATAGACTTAAATCTGTCTTCGGCGGGATATCACTGCACGACAGTGCAGGATGGCCTGAAGGCGATCGACCTGATCGAGAAGGAATCTTTTGACCTGGTCCTTCTCGACATCATGCTTCCCGGTGCGGATGGGTACGATGTCATGGAGTACATACGTCCGCTGGGGATCCCGGTGATCTTTATCACTGCGAAATACGAGGTCAAGAACAGGGTAAAAGGGTTGAAGCTCGGGGCGGACGACTATCTGGTGAAGCCCTTTGATGTGGTGGAGCTGGTCGCGCGTGTGGAGGCGGTTCTCAGACGGTACAACAAGACAGAGCAGCGTCTCACCGCAGGGGATGTGACCGTCGATGTGGAGGCGCACCGTGTGATGAAGGGCAAGAAGCAGATCGAGCTGACCAACAAGGAGTTTGGGCTGCTGCTGTTGTTCATGAAAAATAAAAATGTGGCGCTGTTCCGCGAGACACTGTATGAGAAGGTGTGGGAAGGGGAGTATTTTGCCGACAGCCGCACACTGGATCTGCACGTCCAGCGCCTGCGGAAAAAGCTTGGCTGGGAGCACTGTCTGGTGGCGGTGTACAAAGTGGGCTACCGCCTGGAGGTATCGGATTAAACCATGAAAATATCACTCAAATTACTGCTGTCGACGATTGTTGTCCTGGCACTGGCGCTCGGGTTCAGTGGATTCTACTTCGTGAATTATGTGTTTGAGACTTCCCTTGCGCGGGAAGTGGGACAGGCGGCTGACGAGAGCAGCATCCTGGGTTTTGCCTTCGAGACGGCAGTGCTGAATGTTCCGGCGCGCTACAGTGTGCTGCCCGACAGCACGGTGGAGGAGATCGCATCCAAACTTGAGCGGGGCGGGCGCGGAACAAGCCGTCTGATCCGCATTGCGGACGAGCAGAAGGAAGTGCTGCACACGAGCGACGGCTTTGTTGCGGACGAGCAGCTCCTGCAGCAGACATGGACGGACACCAAGTCATACCGCGTCATCGAGACGCCGGACGGCTATTATGTCCACACCTGCGCGGCAGTCAATTCGCTTGGCAGGATCCTCTATCTGGAAACGATGAAGGATGTCTCGGACGTGTTCACGGAGCGCGCGATGGGGTTTTCCCTGTACCGCAAGGTGACGCTCGTCATCCTGCTGATCGGCACGGGGATCATGCATCTGATCGCCTCGCTGCTGACCAAGCCGATCCGGCTGCTCACGAGGGCGACGAGGCGGATGGCGGACGGGGATTATGAGTATCGGGCAAGGCAGGTGAGCAGTGATGAGCTGGGGCAGCTGACGCGCGACTTTAATGTCATGGCGAATGCGCTGGAAGAGAATATCGAGAAGCTCGAGGAGGAGAACGAGGCAAAAGAAGAATTTATGGGTGCTTTTGCCCATGAACTCAAGACACCGCTCACAGCGATCATCGGTTATGCGGATCTGCTGCGCTCCCGCAAGCTCGACGAGGAGAAGAGTTTTCTGTCTGCCAATTATATCTACACGGAGGGAAAACGTCTCGAGGCAATGTCCTTCCGCCTGCTGGATATCATTGTGGCAAAGCGGGAGGAGGCAGATTTAAGCCAGGTGCATACTGTGGAGATTTTTGAGTATCTGCGGAACATGTTTGCGGAGGAGAACCGCGGCATGCGGTTTGAAATTTCCTACGATGACGGCATCGTATGGGCGGAGGTCAATCTGATCAAGACAGTGCTCGTCAACCTGATCGACAATGCCTGCAAAGCGTCGGAGACGGGGAGCACCGTCCGGATCCGGGGCAGGTGGCATGATGCGGGCTATCGGTTTGAGATCGAGGACGAGGGGATCGGCATCCCGGTCAAGGAACAGCGCAAGATCACAAAAGCATTTTACATGGTCGACAAATCCCGCTCGAGGAGCAAAAACGGCGCGGGACTTGGTCTTGCACTGTGCGAGGAGATCCTGAAGATTCATAACAGTGAATTGACGATACAGAGCGAACAGGGAAAAGGTTCCTGTATCGGATTCACGCTGGAGGGCATCAGATGAGAAATACAGCGCGATACTTTGCGGTTTTCCTGATCGTAGCACTTGTGATCGCAGTCTCCATTTGGGGACCGGAGGCGCTCGCAAAGTACAAGGATAAGGGAATTCTCGACGAACCGCACATTGAGCTCGTGATGGAGGCGGGTGAGGGATATCGCTATCAGATGAACGCGAACGAGAAACTTTATATCCTGTCAAGGTGTATCGAGAGTCAGGTGCTCTCGGAGAGTGAACAGAACGCACTGACTTTTTATGCCGGAAACGCGAGCCTGGATTACGAGGAACTGGACGGCTCCTACGCGTTCGTGCGCAAATACAACGGTCCGTCAGGCAAGGAGATCACGGATGAACAGATCTATACGACCTGCAATGAAGGGCTGGCGATCTTGAAGGAGCTGGACATTTTGCCCCGGGAAGTCAGCGATGTGACCGCCGCGTCATACAATGCGACACTGTATTCCGCAATAGACGTGTTAGAGCCGCGCAACAATGTCGCAGTCTGGAAGATGGAGCTGTCAAACAGCCAGAAGAACGCGGATAAGGAAAACAGGCTGATCGATGCCTACATTGACGCGGACGACGGAAAGATCTATGAGTTTTATGCGAGGACTCCGCTTCTGTGGAGGGACATCGATACGGATGCCATCATCGGGGCGTGGGCAGACTATATGGGACTGGACGCGCCGACGGCGTACGAATCGGACAACCCCCTGCTGGAGACCACACCGTATTTCAAAAAGTATGTCTTTCCGGGCATGGGTGAGGGCAGGACGATTGTCACGGTCGGATATTATGAAGGGATCAACGAAGTATTTTTGAAAATATCTTGAAGGGTTAGGGAACTGTCCCGTAAAAATCCTGTAACAACTCTGTAAAGTATGCAAATATGATGCAAAAATGATGGTACTTTGATACAAGAATGATGATAATCTGATGCACCCCTCTTTTACACTATATCTATGGTGCGTGGTGAGCCGTTTCAATCTGTCTGTTATTTCGAACGGTTCCAGCGCTTTCACGTATGGTGCAGTACAGAGGAGGAAGGGGTATCTGGCAATGTATGAGGGACAGTCATTTGGACAGAGGTATTCAAGGTATTATGAGCAGAGGAGAAGGCGCAGGAGACGGATGCGCAGGGTGACATTTGTCGCAGTGCTGATTGTGGGCATGGCAGTACTGGCGCTCATTCTGTCAGAAAGAGTCCTGCCGATCGAAGTCTGGGCGACACCGGGCAAAGAAAAGGAAAAGGAAAAGGAAGAGAGGGAGATCGTAGAACTCGATCTGTGGGAGAAGGCGGAGCCTCAGGAGGCGGTATCAGAATCTGTCGCCGGGGAGGTGGAACCGTCGCCGACACCTGTGGTGTTCATTGACGCAGGCCACGGCGGGAATGACGGCGGCTGCGTTGAGGGAGACATTGTAGAGAAGAATATCAACTTGTCTGTCGCCGGGCTTGTGCGGGACAAGCTGGAAAGATTGGGATATGAGGTCGTGATGTCACGCAGTGCAGATACCTATGTCGCAAAGGAGGACAGGGTGAAGCGCGCCAACAGCGTCAGTGCGGACATCTATGTCAGCATTCACCAGAATTTTTCGGAGGTGAAGAGCGTCAATGGCATGGAGGTGTGGTATGACGGCACAGACACACAGCGCGACAGCAGAAGGCTGGCGCTGCTTGTCTCCCAGCAGACGGCGCGGAACACAGGTGCAGTGGAGCGGGAAGTCCGGGGAGATGCGGATTTTCACGTGACTGGCAGCACGGAGATGCCGTCCTGTCTGGTAGAGACTGGATTTTTGAGCAACAAGGAGGAGTGCGCGAAACTTGCGTCGCAGGAGTACCAGGAGAAGATCGCGTCGGGTATCGTGCAGGGAATAGAGTACTATTTCCACCCTAAAACGATGTATCTGACCTTTGACGACGGACCGTCAGAAAATACGTCGAGGGTGCTGGATATTCTAAAAGAAAGAAATATCAAGGCGACCTTCTTCCTTGTCGGGGAAAATGTGGAGAAGCACCCGGAGATCGCGCGGCGCATCGTGGAGGAGGGACATACTGTGGGAGTCCACTGCTACAGTCACGATTACAAGGATCTGTACCGGAGTGTGGAGAGTTTTATGGAAGACTTTGAGCAGGCGCACAGAGCCATCTATGAAGCGACCGGCGTCGAGACAGTGCTGTTCCGCTTTCCGGGCGGCAGCATCAACAGCTACAACGATAAGGTCTACGCAAAGATCATCAAAGAAATGACGAAACGGGGCTATATCTACTATGACTGGAACGCGAGTCTCGAGGACGCCGTGACAGGCGCGGAGCCAACACAGCTTCTTGCAAACGGTATCAGGACGACGCTGGGACGCAAAAAAGTGATCCTGCTCGCCCACGATGTCGTGTATAATACAGGAGCGATCCTGGAAGAACTGCTCGACAGTTTTCCGGAATATGAGATGCGGCCGCTCAGCGAGGACGTTGAGCCGATCCGCTTTAAGGACAGCGCAGCCATCGGCTGCGCTGCCTCTGTATGCGCACGGGCATCTGGAAAAACCGGCTCTCCGCCGAACAGGACACCGTTAATGATGTCAGCGAATACTTTTCTGTAATGTCCGTTGTCCCCATGCACGGAACTCCTCTCAATGATTAAGCCCTGCTTATTCCTCGTCATCGGAAATCCCGTATTCCGATAACAGCTGCCGCTGGTAGTCCGTATCAGTGATAGCCCGCTTTAAGTCGTCCATGCGGTTCTGCTCCAGCAGAGCGGCATAAAGGGTATTGATCTCGTGAGCCATTTTCTCGCGTCCGCGTTTTTCACCGATAACAATGCCTCTGCTTTCACCGATGACAATGCCTCTGCTTTCACCGATGATAATGCCCCTGTTCTCCACTCTGTCCAATACTTCGCTCATTTTAATGCCCTCCTTCTTCTCCTCAGCCTGCAGGGTGTGCAGTACCTCCTCATATCGGTCGTCCCCCTCGAGAGCCTGCATCAGCTTTAAAAACTCGTCAGTTTGAAAAATCATTCCCGTTATCTGTATAGTGATACCACTATGCGCGATAGTTGCGTTACATTCAGTCGACGTAAAGAAATATTTGTTCTGATATCAGTATAACAAACGAAAGTTCGAATGTCAATGCTGTATTCAAATATTTGTTCGAATATAAATTACAGGTGTTACTGTTCACTCGTCAATAAAAGTAGTGAAAAGCGTGCGCCAAAATGCATTAAATCTCCATCCGGTCAGAACCGTCATGATTGGTAATAATATTTGAAAATGGTAAGATAATAATAAAAGATGCAACAATTTGTGTAAATTGTTACATCACTTGCTTACACTCTATATATCGGTGGGGTGTTTTCAAAACTTTAGCCCTTTTTTCAATTTTTTTCAAAATATTTTCTATAGCCGCCCATTTACTGGATCAATGGCGGTATTTTGGGATTTCTAGACGAAAGGATGCAGCTTACAATGGTACTCGCACTAAGGAAAAAGAAACACAAGCGCACAAAAAAGCCCTGACTGCTGATGCAGCGAGCCTAGGCAGGGCACAAAAGATCAGTTTTTTAAAAAATCATTCTGACAGAAAACAGTCTGCGCGCAGGAAAAACAGCATGTCACATCAGGGCATTGTCATGCCGCCGCGTTCTGGTAAATGCTGCGATATACGTCATCTTTGTCGTCCTGCTCGATGCACAGGTAACGCTTGGTGATGGAGAGCGAGGAATGGTTAAAGATCACCATGATCACGACCGGATCGCTGCCTTGTTTCCACGCATGGTAGCCGAATGTCTTGCGCAGGGAATGGCAGCTGATGTGTCCCTCGATGCCGACCGCGTCCGCGGCGGAAGTGATCATGCGGTACGCCTGCGTGCGCGAGATCGGGGCGCGCGCCTTTTTGGGACTCGGGAAGAGAAAGGGATTCCCGTTCCTGTACATTTCGGTTTTTATCAGTTCCTGGCGGTATCTTGCGAGCGCGGTCCGCGTCTCATGATTCAGCAGGATTCGGTTTTCCTTTCCGGTCTTTTGTTCCCTGATCGTGATGTGCTCCTGTACCCTGCTGTCGAGATAGACCTCATCGTATGTCAGGTTCAGAATGTCGCTGATGCGCAGTGCTGTGTTCAGCCCTAAGATAATAATTGCATAATTGCGCAGATTTAATCTCTCATTCAGATAATAGTTCTTGAAATCCAGCAGTTTCTGCCTGTCTCTGATTGGTTCTGTTGTGCTCATAATGTTCCTTCCTTTCCTTGAAAACATGTCAATACGGACCCTCAGCTTATCTTTAGGAACTGTTAAGAATTAACTTTGCAGATGGCGCAGTATAAATCTTTTTATGCAAGGCGGAGGAATGAGGCGTACTGGGGTACGCCGATTGACGACAACGCGGCATAAGAAGATTTAGACAAGTCAGATGTAAAGATTAATTCTTTAACAGTTCCTTAGTACGGTATAACCATACTGCTGATAAACTGCCGGTGCAACAATTTATACAGAATGTTGCATGACGGCAAAGGGAGTAAAGATCCATTTGCGGAGCGGATTCCGCAGGGATGCACATGAATGGATTCATGGTCAGCACAAAAACAAGGAGGTTTTACAATGCTTAGATTGTCAGTGAACAAGAACGAGTACTTGATGGTAGGTCAGGATGTCAGGATCACGTTTCTGGGGGGAAATGAGAACACGCTCAAATTGATGGTGGACGCTCCCAGGGAGATCAACGTGGCGAGAGGAAAGGCGATCGAGAAGAGAGCCGCCGCAAAACAGCTTGCGGAAGAAGACAAATGCCTCGCGTAAAGACTGGCAGGAATGGCCGCGGCAGAAGGTGACAGCCATGGGTGTCCGGAGGGGACGGATATCAATCCGGGCATCTGTGGATCGCACATACAGGATCGGATATCACATCACGATCCAGGACAACTAAATATGGAGATCGTAAAAACAAGTAACGAATGATCATCAGATCAAAGACGGGCAACGGACTGCCCGGCACATTTATTACACGGAGGTAATTATAATGGTAGTACAGCACAATCTCAGAGCAATGAATTCTAACAGGATGCTTGGCATCACACAGGGCACATTGTCCAAATCAGCAGAAAAGCTTTCATCGGGCTACAAGGTGAACAGGGCAGCCGATGACGCAGCAGGTCTTGCAATTTCCGAAAAAATGAGAAAACAGATCCGGGGACTCTCACAGGCATCATTAAATGCAGAGGACGGTATCAGCGCGGTGCAGACAGCAGAGGGCGCGCTGACAGAAGTTCATGATATGCTGCAGAGAATGAATGAGCTTTCTGTGAAGGCTTCCAACGGTACCAATGCACTCTCTGACCGCCAGACGATCCAGGACGAGGTCGACCAGCTCCTCACGGAGATCGACAGGGTGGCGGAGACGACGAAGTTCAATGAGATGTATCTCCTGAAAGGTGACAAGGACACTGTTAAAAAGTACGTCAATGCCAAGGATGCAGGTCTTGACGGCGTGTTGGCAGAGGGAGCTACAAAGGCCACCTTTACAATGAATGCGCTGAAGGTTGGCGATACAGTGCAGATCGCCGGGAAGACGTATACGATCGGCGAGTATGACAGCACAGCTACAGACACAACAGACGGCAATTACGCACGCATTAAGGCTTCCATTCAGGCGGCAAAGGCAGGCGAACAGATTACGCTGGATGGAGTGCAGTATACGGTAGTTGGAGAGACGGGCAGCACTGATACAAGCAAAGAGAACGCAGATAAGAATGAATTGAATGTCGATACGATCGCTGCCAAGATACGCGAAGGCAGCCATGCGATTTATAAGGGTGTGGATTACTATGCGATGCAGGACAGAGTGGATCCCAAAGATGCGACGCGGGTAAACGGTAATGCTAACGGCATCGATGACAATCATACAAACGTGATAACAGCGCATAAGGCATATCAGATGATACAGCAGGAGTTGATCCTTGCAAACAATATCGGCACAGATGTGAAGGCGGCAGAAGTGCAGACAGCTAATATCAGACCCATTAAGTCGGATGGTACAGCTGGAACGGCCGTTACAGCGACTGATTTTGATCAGATCGTGAGTACAACGACAGAAAATATCAATAAACTTGCCTATGATGCGGCCAATAGCCCGAAACTTAGTTATATCATCGAAAAGGGGCAGGTAAACGTCAAGGAAGATCTGAACTTTAGTCTCCATGTAGGTGCAGATGCGGACATGACCAACAAGATCGGTGTGGGTATCAAGGCACTTGATACGGCAGGACTCGGCATCAGGGGCCTGAATGTAAAAGATACGTCAGGGGCGGCAGCTACCTACGCGATCGACTCCATCGCGGATGCGATCGCGACAGTGTCATCACAGCGTTCACTGCTGGGGGCAGTCCAGAACAGATTAGAGCACACGATCAACAACCTCGACAATATAGTGGAAAATACGACATCGGCAGAGAGCCAGATCCGTGATACGGATATGGCGACGGAGATGGTGAGATATTCAAATGCGAACATCCTCTCTCAGGCAGGCCAGTCCATGCTCTCACAGTCTAACCAGGCAAACCAGGGGGTACTCAGCCTGTTGGGATAGACTGTAAGCCAGGGTGATGACCATGGGTATCCGGGGAAACGGCGCCATAACCGGAAAACCGTGATGATTCATATAGGATCAGGAGACTTGTTTCCCGATCCAAAGACAATTAAATATTGAAAGAAAGTAACAAACAACTATGGACGTGGGCAATGGATCTGCCCGCAGCAAGTGGTGGAATCGCAGTTGATGAAGCCGCACAGATTACACGGAGGTAATATTATGGTAGTACAGCACAATCTTAGAGCTATGAACGCAAACAGAATGTTAGGGATCACACAGGGAACGCTCTCCAAGTCAGCAGAGAAGTTGTCATCGGGCTACAAGGTGAACAGGGCGGCGGACGACGCAGCAGGCCTCTCTATATCTGAGAAGATGAGAAAACAGATCCGTGGTCTTTCGCAGGCATCGCTGAACGCGGAGGACGGTATCAGTGCAGTGCAGACAGCCGAAGGTGCACTGACAGAAGTGCATGATATGCTGCAGCGTATGAATGAGCTTGCGACGAAGGCATCAAACGGAACAAACGCACTATCTGACCGCCAGACGATCCAGGATGAGGTTGATCAGCTGTTGACAGAGATCGACAGAGTTGCAGAGACAACCAAGTTCAATGAGACTTATCTGTTAAAGGGTGACAAAGATACTGTCAAAAAGTACATCAATGCAAAGGATGCAGGCCTGGATGGGACATTGGCAGAAGGCGCTACAAAAGCAACCTTTACTATGAATACCTTAAAGGTCGGTGATACCGTCCAGATAGCAGGAAAGACGTATACGATCGGTGAGTATAATAAGGATGCAACGGCGACGGATACGCAGGCGGGTAAGTATGGACGGATCACAGCCTCTCTTTCAGTCGCCAAGAAAGGTGAGCAGATTACGCTTGATGGGGTACAGTATACGGTAATTGCCGAGAAAGGTCAGCAGGGAACAGAAAATACGGATAAAAACGAACTGACGATAGATAATATCATCAAAAAGGTTGGCGAGGGCAGCCATGCGATCTATAAGGGTGTAGATTACTATGCAATGCAGGACAGGACAAAAGCTGACGGCACAGCACAGGTAAACGGTATTGATGACAATAACGCGAATGTTATCACTGCCCATAAAGCATACCAGATGATTCAGCAGGAACTGGTTCTTGCCAATAATATTGGTACAGATACGACGCAGGCGGAGGTGAAAACAGCAAATATTAAGCCGATCAAAGCGGATGGAACAGCCGGCACGGCTGTTACGGCTGGAACTTTTGATACGATAGCAGCTGCAACTACAGAGAATATCAACAAACTGGCTTATGACGCGGATAGCAGGCAACTGAGTTTCCTGATCAATAAAGGTCAGGTAAATGTCAAGGAAGATCTGAATTTCAGCCTTCATGTAGGCGCGGATGCAGATATGACCAACAAGATCGGTGTGGGGATCAAGGCACTTGACACGGCAGGACTCGGCGTTAAGGGATTGAATGTAAAAGATACGACAGGTGCGGCAGCGACATATGCGATCGATTCCATTGCAGATGCGATCGCGACTGTGTCTTCACAACGCTCTCTCCTCGGTGCAGTTCAGAACAGATTAGAGCACACGATCAACAATCTGGATAACGTAGTTGAGAATACAACAGCAGCAGAGAGCCAGATCCGCGATACAGATATGGCGACAGAGATGGTAAAATATTCGAATGCAAACATTCTCTCCCAGGCAGGTCAGTCCATGCTCGCACAGGGAAATCAGTCGAATCAGGGAGTGCTCAGTCTCCTGGGGTGATTGACCGCTGATCATGTACAGTGAGAGAGCCTGGGCAGATGACCAGGCGGGGAAATAGTTTTTGCCCGTTTGTGCACAGGACCACCGCTTTTGCGGTGGTCTTTTTGCTGTTCACGATTCCGCGAATAAGTTTTCCCGTTTTTCAGATACTATAAAGGAGTTGTGGGAATGTGACCGATACAGACCGCGCCGGGAGGTGTCAGCTATATTTCCGCAGAACCTATAAATTTGTTTTTGGAACGGAGGAAATTATGATTTTAACAGAAAAAGAAATGACAGCAGTGAAAGACCTGCAGACACAGGAGCAGGCGTGCATCGAGAAGTACCAGCGCTATTCCGGTGAGGCAAAGGACATGGTTCTGAAGGATCTGTTCAAGACCCTGCAGGGCAAGGAGCAGGAGCACTATGATTCCCTGCAGCAGGTACTTGGCGGCAAAGTGCCGTCCTGCAACTGCAACGATTCGGACGGCAGGAACTACAGCCCCAAGGCGACCTACGACAAGATGAGCGATTCCGCGGACAAGAAGACAGACAATTTCCTTGCGACGGACTGCATCGCGTCCGAGAAGCTTGTGTCCTCGGAGTACAATACCAATGTATTCTGTTTCAAGGATTCCAACATGCGCAGGCTCCTTGCGGACATCCAGATCGAGGAACAGAATCACGCGGAGATGCTGTATAAGTACAAGACTGTAAACGGAATGTCATAGCAGGATCATAAGGACTGCCAAAAAGATGCCAGGGCCACCGCGCATGCGGTGGTCTTTTTGTGAACACGCACACCCGGTACAGACAGTCAGAAATCAGACTTGCGGACTGCATAAAAAGGGCAGTGCAGGGGTACTATAATTGAGACCGTGTGGGGAGACTGGCTTGCCAGCCTGCGGCTGAATATGACATCGGGAGATCTACATAGGGTGCGCTCTGGCAGCATCAGGATCACAGGGAGCATCCGACGAAGAAGGCGGGGAATGAAGATGGATTTTTTGGCGCGGAGTGACTATCAGAGGGTGATATTATATATTCTGACATCGGTGTCAGTTTTGCTGGCTTTAAAGTATTTGCTGCCGTATTTTCTGCCGCTGCTGGTGGCGCTCTTGATCGTGGTGCCGCTGCAGCGCTTCTGCCAGCGGCGCGAAACTGCTTTCAGGGCGGAGCGGCGGGATAGAGCCAGAAACAGATCCGGGCAGAAGGGATTTATGGCTGGCGGGATCCTGTTTGGCATTATCCTGATCGTGGCACTGATCATCGTGGGGCTTGGCACTTTTCTGGTCAGCAAGGCGAGAACGTTCGTGCAGAATGCGGATTTCTGGACGGACAGCATCGCGCAGCTGGTCGCGGGGCTCAGTGCCGGGATCGAGGACTTTTTCCAGCTGCAGCGGGGGACTGTCGAAGACTGGATCACACAGAGGGCTTCGGAGCTTGGACAATGCCTCACAAGATCCGGCGACGGGCTGCTCACGGGGAGCCTGCGATATCTGTCTGTGGCGGGGCGCGCAGGGACTTTTGTCGTGGTCAGCTTTATCTGCGTCGTCCTGTTTGCGCGCGAGATCGAGGGCTGGCAGCAGGGGCTCTTGAGCCTCGCAGCGATCGAGCCTGCGATCGACCACATTCTGTCCATCATCCTGCGCATCGGCAAGAAGCTCGGAAATATGGTCAAGACTTATATAAAGACACAGACCATCATCCTGCTGTGTATCAGCATCACCGCGACGATCGGCCTGTATCTGGGCGGCACGTCGGAGGGATGGTTCTACGGCGTGCTTGCCGGACTTATGGATTTCCTGCCGTTTATCGGGACAGGGATCGTGCTCATACCGATCGGCGTGATGGGCTTTCTAAAGGGCAATATCGTCAGCGGTGTGATCATCATCATCACGTACTTTATGTGTGTGATCATCCGGGAATTTCTGGAGCCGAGGCTGCTGGGGAACGGGCTGAAATTCTCGCCGGTGGCGATATTGATCGCTGTGTATGCAGGGGTGATTTACTACGGGATCGGCGGTGTCATCTTAGGACCGGTGACGCTGTTGATCCTGGTGGAGCTGGGGCGGGAGATCTTTATGCCAAAAGATCACTGAGCGCTGTCCGGCCGGGGAGCAGGCAGTGTTGTGAACTGCCTGCTCTGCACGGCACGGACGGAGTACCAGGTATTTCCGTGAAAGCGGTTGACAGTGAAAATATAAAGTGTATACTCGTATTGAGAGGTTATCATATTTCGGATAGACTCTGCGAAAGGGAACTACTAAGGAGGTGTTATGTGCCATGCAGAAGAGCAGTGATGGCAAGGCGATAACAATATATGACATAGCCAGGGAAGCGGGCGTATCTCCGGCGACCGTGTCCAGAGTGCTCACCAGAAATGCGAAGGTGCGCCCCGAAAAGCGGGAAAAAGTGGAGGCGCTGATCGCGAAGTACAATTTTAAGCCAAACGTGCTGGCGAAAGGACTTGCCGATACCAGAACGAAGACGATCGGGGTGCTGGCGGCGGATGTCAGAAATCCGTATTATGCCTCCCTCTTTGTGGCTTGTGAACAGGCGGCAAGGGAAGCGGGCTACACAGTCGTGCTCTACAATTCACTGGGGAAGACAGAAAATGAAGTGGAGCTTCTGGGGAAGCTGCAGCAGCAGAAAGTGGACGCGATCATCCAGCTGGGCGGCAGGGTGGACGATCTGTCCTCCAGTATCGAGTACGTGGAGCTCATCAACGACGTCATGTCAACGATCCCTGTGATCGTGACAGGGAAACTGGACGGGACGCGGTGCCATGTGGTCCGCATTGACAGCATGAAGGCCATGGAGCTTCTGATGGAACATCTCCTGGGGATGGGGCATCGGAAGATCGCCCTGGTCGGCGGCAGGCAGGACGTGCTTGCCACTTTTGAGAAATCACAGATGTACAAGCAGATCCTCAGGGAGAACAACATACCGTATGATCCGGGACTGGTCATGGATGACGGCGGGCATTATGACTTTGACACAGGTTACAGACAGATGAGTGAGATGCTGGCAAGCCGCAGGGACATGACGGCTGTGATCGCCGTCAACGATTTCACGGCGATAGGGATCATGAGAAGCCTGAATGAACACGGCATCCGCATACCGCAGGACATGTCCGTGGTGAGTTATGACAATACATATATGGCTGAGATGGCGATGCCGCGGCTGACAAGTATCGACTATAATTATGAGGAGTACGGAAGAAAGCTGATCGACACTTCGATCGCCTTGATCGAGGGGCGGAAAAGGGATGCGCTGCGCATGGTGATGCCGAGTCTCGTGATACGGGAGAGCAGCGGACCGGCGCCGAAATGCTGAGCAGTGCAGCAGATCGTTAGCTGTTCGATATGAATGCGATTTCATAGCAAAGAGTGCAAATAAGATGAAAAAGTCTTATTTTCGCTCTTTTTTTGTTCGGGAGTCAAAAGTGACCAAAAGTAAAATATACAATGTGCACAAAAATATGACGCAAACAATGTGAAAACTATAGAATACGTCTCCGGGCACATAAAAACGTATTGACTTTTGACAATAGAAGTTATATTATTTACTTATGAAATCGGTTTCGGACAGTCAATTTAAAAATGAGGGAGGTAATACAATGGGGAATACAAAAACCAGGGTGAAGAGCAACTATAATGCGAGCCTCACCTTCTTTCAGAAAGTAAAGAAATACAGAGTCCTGCTTCTGATGTGTCTTCCCGCCGTTCTGTTTTTCCTGGCATTCAGTTATGCACCGCTGCCCGGTATCTGGGTAGCATTCGTAAAGTACAACTACAGGGATGGAATTTTTGGCAGTAAGTTTATCGGTCTGGATAACTTTGAGTTCCTTGCAACCTCAGGAAAGCTGTTGAGCCTGACGAAAAATACGATCCTGTACAATCTTGCATTTATCATACTTGGCAATTTCCTGGCAGTGTTTGTGGCGATCCTTCTGAACGAGATGCGGAGCAAATGGTTCAAGAAGGTGTCCCAGACGATCATGTTCCTGCCGTACTTCATATCACAGGTTCTGGTGGGCATTCTGGTATTTAACCTGCTCAACTATGACACTGGTTTCGTGAACGGTATCCTGACAAATCTCGGTCTGGAGCGGTGGCAGCCGTACTCCGATCCCAATGTCTGGCCGCCGATCATGATCATCGTATATCTGTGGCAGCAGACCGGATATAACTCGGTCGTGTACTTTGCGGCGATCATGGGTATTGACGGGGAGATGATGGAGGCTGCGAAGGTGGACGGTGCCAACGGATTCCAGAGGATCCGCTACATAATCCTGCCAAGCTTGAAGCCGACGATCGTGATCCTGCTCCTGTTCGCACTCGGCGGTATCGTGAAGGGCAACTTCGGATTGTTCTACAATATCGTAGGCACGAACCCGATCCTCTACAACACGACGGATATCATTGAGACATACGTATACCGTGCGACGATGACGGATTTCAATTTCTCCACAGCATCTGCAGTGGGACTGTACCAGTCCGTGATCGGATTCATCATTGTCATGGCAGTGAACTATATCGTTAAGAAGATAGAGCCGGATTATTCACTGTTCTAGGAGAGGAGGAGCAACATGGCAAAAGAAGATAAAGACCTTATGGAATCAGGCGCCAAGGTAAAGCTTGGCACTTCGGATAAAATTATCAGGGGATTTGGATATGTGTTCCTGACACTCTACTCCATCTGCTGTATCATACCGTTCATCATCATCGTCAGCACGTCCTTCACCAGCGAGTCGGTGATCAGGGCGGAAGGCGTGCAGTTCCTGCCAAAGGATATCACGCTGACGGCGTATGACATGGTCACAAAGAGCGGCGGGATCTGGTGGTCTTACGTGGTGACGATCTTATTGACAGTGATCGGAACGGGTATCGGACTGTCGATCATCGCGATGACGGGCTATGCTCTCCAGAGAAAGGATTTTCCGTTCCGCAACGGGATATCGTTCTTCATCTATTTTACAAGCCTGTTCCAGGCGGGACTTGCACCGTACTATCTGCTGATGACGCAGACGTATCATCTCAAGGACAACTATCTGGCGGTATTGCTGCCGCTGCTGATGTCACCGTGGCTGATCATACTGATGAAGAATTTCGTCAAATCGATCCCGCATGAGATCACGGAGTCGGGCAAGATCGACGGCGCGGGTGATATGAGGATCTTCGTTTCACTCATCCTGCCGATGTTAAAGCCGGCGCTTGCGACGATCGGCCTGTTTCTCGCACTGGGTTACTGGAACGAGTGGTATCAGTCATCCCTGTTCCTGAGCTCAAGGGTTGCGGTGAAGCCACTGCAGTTCACCCTGTATGAGATCGTGAACAAGACGGACGCGCTCAAGAACTCCGTAGCAGGTCAGTTCATCAACCTGGCAGATATCCCGCAGGAGAGCGTGAAGATGGCAAACGCCGTGCTCGCGACAGGGCCGATCGTCATGCTGTACCCGTTTGTACAGAAGTATTTCATCAGCGGTATCACAGTCGGTGCCGTTAAAGGTTAGCACGAAGAGATCAAGAATATATATTTCAGGCTGTGGCTCCGCTCGGGCGGAGATAAGCAATATAAATTAACAGGAGGAAAAGTAATGAAAAAGAAAGTATTGGCGTTACTATTGACGACCACGATGATTGCCGGGCTGACAACAGGCTGCGGCGGCGGAAATTCAGACTCGGCTTCAAACTCAAACACAAACGATACACCGGCATCGGCGGATACCTCTGCACCGGCGTCCAATGACAACGCATCGGCGGACAATGCGTCGACAGACAACGCATCCAGCGGTGATGCGGCAGCTTCGTCAGATGATCCATGGGCGAATGTGGACACATCGGAGCATGTAGTCATTACATACATGACGACCGGAGAGACACCGACCGGAACAAAAGAAAAATATGACGAGATGATGGCAGAGCTGAACAAGATCCTGACAGAGAAGTGCAATGCGGAGCTGCAGACGTACTTCATCAGCTGGACGGATTATCTCTCCAACTACAACCTGACCCTGGCACAGATGGACGGTACGGTAGACCTTGTCGGAACGGCTTCCGACTGGCTCGACGCGTGGCCGAACTCCAAGAACGGCGCATTCCTGGAGCTGTCAGAGGATATGTTAAAGACCTATGCGCCGAAGACCTACGCGAGCGTTCCGGCGGAGAACTGGGAGCTGTGCAAGTATGACGGTGAGATCTACCTGATCCCTGAGGACAACTATGCACAGTGGACGAACCATGGATTTATCTATCGTCTCGACTGGGCAAAGGCTGCCGGTCTTGCGGACGGTGTCAAGTCATGGGAGGATCTGACAACATACTTCAAGTATGTGAAAGAGACCTATCCTGACATTATCCCCTGGGATTCCGACGGTACACAGTATGCACAGATGGCAGGCGGCTGGATCGCTTCCCATTCAAACTATGTACCTATTGATGGTATCAATTCAGCGGCTATGTGGGGCGGCACAAGGGATGATCTCTACACAGTGTACTCTCCGTATGTGACGGATACGGATTCTCTCGTAGAGTTCGCTAAGATGATGAAGGAGTGGGACGAGATCGGCGTATGGCAGACAGACGTTCTGAACAACACTTCATCGACAAACCGCGATGACTACAGGATCGGGAAGGTTGCGGCAGAGCAGCACCACACACAGACATGGACGGATCTGGTAAGCCACACACCGGCGAACACGATCTATGATGACGATCCCAATGCAGAGACAGGTTTCTTCTATTTTGGCCAGGAGACAGGCAATGTGACAGCGCTCTCGATCACACACGGCGCGATGGCGATCTCCGCAGGCAGCAAGAACCCGGAGAGGGCATTGATGGTATATGACCTGCTGAGAAACGATCCGGAATGCTACAAGCTGTTCTGCTATGGTATCGAGGGTGTGTCTTATGAAGTGACAGACGACGGTCTGAGAACAACACCGGAAGGCTACAACCAGGATACAGACAATATCAACGGCACGACGAACTACTGGTGGGGACGTAACGACGACCTGGAGATCCTTGACGCGACACGCGACTGGGATAAGATCAACAAACTGTATGACGAGTATGACAAGCTCAAGATCGAGTATCCGTATGGTCAGTTCGTGGCAGAGGTTGACAACATCCGTTCACAGATCTCCAATATCAACGAGATCACGACGAACTACATGAAGCAGATTGCATTCGGCAAGTACTCGGGAACGGCAGAGGATATCGTTGCAGAGTATCAGTCCGCATTGAAGGCAGCAGGTATCGACGAGGTTACGGCAGAGTTACAGAGACAGTTTGATGCGCTTTACAAATAAGGATCTGCATGGACGGTTCTGGGGAAGGTATGGCTACTGCCATACCTTCTGTCTTTGTACACTTTCATGGAAATCAATTTTGAGAATAATCATACAATTTATACTGAAAATCTTAGAGTGTGTTTGAAAAATGTATTCAATTACCTGAATTTTCTGAGAATGACTTTCCATTGCAATTGACCGTTTGCGCTGTGGGTGATATGATTTAAAGTACAAAGTTTTTTTGGAAAGAAATAAAAGCAGGGGAGAAGTTGTACTATGGGACGATTTGAGATTAAGGACAATTTTTATCTGGACGGAAAACCATTCCGCGTGATTTCCGGCAGCATTCACTATTTCCGCGTGGTGCCGGAGTACTGGCGTGACCGTCTGGAAAAATTAAAGGCGATGGGCTGCAATACGGTGGAGACTTACATTGCATGGAATGTCCACGAGCCAAAAAAAGGCGTGTTTGAATTTGAAGGCAGGTATGATCTGGTGAAGTTTGTGCGGACAGCGCAGGAGCTGGGGCTGTATGTGATACTGCGCCCCTCGCCGTATATCTGCGCGGAGTGGGAGTTCGGCGGGCTTCCGGCATGGCTGCTGGCGGAGGACGGGATGCGCCTTAGGGCATGTCATGAGTCGTTCCTGAAGCATGTCAGGGAGTATTATGACAGACTGTTTCCGTTGATCACACCGCTGCAGATCACGGAGGGCGGTCCGGTGATCCTGATGCAGGTCGAGAACGAGTACGGGTATTACGGTGATGATACCCGCTATATGGAGACGATGCGCGACATGATGCTGGAGCGTGGCGTGACAGTGCCGCTCATCACCTCGGACGGTCCGTTTGAGGAATCGCTCTCGTGCGGCTGTATCGACGGGATCCACCCGACCGGAAATTTTGGATCCCGCACGAAGGAGCGCTTCGCGGTGCTTGCGCCGTATGCAAAGGGCGGTCCGCTGATGTGCGCGGAGTTCTGGGTGGGCTGGTTTGACCACTGGGGAAACGGCGGCCATATGCACGGCAACCCGGAGAGCCCGCAGGATCTGGACGATATGCTGGACATGGGACATGTCAACATCTATATGTTTGAGGGCGGCACGAACTTCGGATTTATGAACGGCTCGAATTACTACGACGAGCTGACACCGGACGTGACCTCGTATGACTATGACGCGCTGCTCACGGAGGCGGGAGACTTCACCGGGAAATATCACAAGTTCCAGAAAGTGATCAGCAAATATGCGCCGATCCCGAAGGTGGAGTTTACAACGGAAATAAAGAAAAGGGCATACGGAAAACTGACAGCCGTGTCACAGACGGGACTGCTGCAGAATCTGGAGAACCTGTCGGAACCGATCGTGGATAACTTTCCGGTCTGCATGGAGAAATGTGGACAAAGTTACGGCTACATACTCTACCACTCGACTTTAAAGCACGAGCAGAATATCGAGCGCATCCGCCTGTGGGGGGCAAATGACCGTGCGAATATTTTTGTGGACGGCAGGCGCGTCGTGAACCTGTATGACAGGGAGCTTGACGGGGAGTATGATGTGCTCGCCGGAGCAGTGAAAAAAGCGCAGGATGTGAATGCGGCGCCTGCCGATGAGGAGGCAAAGCCCCAGAATGAGCCAGTGACCTTTGCAAAGGATGCGCCGATCGATATCCTCATGGAGAATATGGGGCGCGTCAATTTCGGTCCGCTGATGGAGCGCCAGCGAAAGGGGATCGCGGAGTGTGTCCAGATCAACGGGCATATCCATTACAATTGGACGATGTACCCGCTGCCGCTCGACAACATTGACAGGCTGGATTTTGACAGGGACTGCACAGAGGGACTCCCGGCATTCTACAGGTTTGAGCTGGAGGTGGACGAGGCGTGCGATACGTTCCTCGAACTTGACGGCTGGGGAAAAGGCTGTGTGTTCTTAAACGGATTCAATCTCGGCAGATACTGGGAGATCGGACCGCAGAAGCGCCTGTACATACCGGCGCCGCTCTTGAAGTCCGGGAAGAATGAGATCGTTGTCTTCGAGACGGAAGGAAAGTCGACGGGCGTGATCGAGCTGAAGGATGAGCCGGATATCGGGTAAATAAAATAATAAGCAGTATGTAACAAAAAGGAAGCGCTTTTCGCTTCCTTTTTGTTTTAAAATCCGCGGAAAAACAGTGATTGTTTCTTGTGGATTCCATAGTGAAACGATATAATGAATCTATATGAGGAGAACGGCGTATGGAGAAAAACGGATAACAGATAGGAGTTAAACAGGAAATGAATAACAGGATGACAGCAGTGTCCGAACAATTATATAATCAGGCAATATCGAATTCACTGACCATTGCCGAGGCGGTCGGTTTTCTGGAAAAGGAATCAAGAATCCGCACGCTCCGTGAGAAGCTTGAGAAGTTCTCTCGCGGGCGGGATCTTAGGACGATACTGGTGCGGGGGTTGATGCAGAACCACCCGGATGCGAAGAAGGACGCTGTAGAGCGCCGCGTGCGGGGATGGCTGAACAATCCCAAAAATCAGACACTGCGGAAAAATGACGCGATCGAGCTTTGCTTTATTCTGGGACTGTCCGTGGAGGAGGCGGACGCGTTTGTCGCGCTCATCTCCGAGGAGGGGCTTCACTGGAGAGATCCGGATGAGATCGTATATATCTATGCACTGAGACAGGGAATGGGGTATTCCGAGGCGGAAACGTTAAATGACGAGATGCGGGAAATCCTTTCCAGGGTGACGGAATCGCGGACGCCCGCGGAGGACAGTTTCACGCCTATCATACGCGCGGAAGTCGCATCGATCGCTACGCGGGAGGAGCTTGTCGACTATCTGACAGGGGCAGTGGCGAGGTTGGGGCGCTGCCACAACAATGCTTATAAGCTCTTTATGGAGATGATGGAGACGTTGGAGCATCCTGTGCTGTATGAGACGGAGGAGTGCGCCGGGCTTTTTGAGCGGGAGAAACTGACGATCCGGGATGTGTTGAGGGAGTATTTATTTGAGGAAAACGTACTGTATGCCAAGAAGCTGGTGCGTGGCAGCAGGAAGAAGGAGGAGGAACTTGTCTTTACAGTGATTCAGGAGGAGGTGAGCAGCAGCTGGCCGGACGAATCCACCATCTCAAAGATGAAGTCCAGAAAGACAGATGTGACGCGGAAAGTGCTGATCCTGCTGTTTCTCGCGACGGATCTGGGACCGGCGTATGCGGATGATGAGGACGAGGATATGGAATTTGCGCTGTCAGAGGAGGAGTGTTTTGAGCAGCTGTATCAAAGCCTGAACGATATGCTGCTCCAATGCGGTTTTAAGCAGCTCGATCCGCGCTCACCCTTTGACTGGCTGATCCTGTATTGCATTTGTACCGGGGATATGTTTGATGTGGATATCCGCATGAAAAATATGTTTCAGGAAATGTTTGGCGAGCGGCCGAAAAAGGAGGAGCAGAAGGACGATCAGAAATAGTCTCTTTTTAGGGAAACAGATCGCAAGTTCTCAGAATCCTGTGTGATATGATGATCAGGAAATGATTGGAAATGAGGACTGACAGGCGGAAGCAGTCAGATGGGATTTTGGAGGATGAGGTTCAGGGAATGGATAATAGAATCATTTTGGAACAGGGAACAACGCTTCTGTTTCCGGGGATGACATGCCGGATCGACTCCTTTGTGGGAAAGGGCTCCAACGCTATTGTATACATGGGGTCGTACCCGGATGAACAGTTGAGGGATCTGCGGCACAGGGTGCTGATCAAGGAGCTGTTTCCGTTTGAACCGCACGGACAGATCTGCCGCGACGCTGCGGGAAATATCTGTTGTGCGGCGGACGCTGTGCCGACGATGGAGCTGCACCGGCTGAGTTTTCAGCGCGGAAATGAAGTACATCTGAAATTATTGGAGGGATCTCCGGAAGAGATCGGTGCAAACATCAATACGTTTTCGCTGCACCGGACGCTGTACACAGTACTTGGTTTTGCGGGCGGCAGAAGCCTTGACAGGGAGTTGGAGGGAGCGGGAGGAGCGGAGGTGCCGCTGTCTGTCCATGTGCAGCGGATGCTGGGCATACTGGATGTACTGGAGACATTTCATCGATCCGGTTTTCTGCATCTGGATATCAGTCCTGACAATATTCTTCTGATCGGCGGCGGGCGCAGGGAGCGCATCTCCCTGATCGATTACAACAGCGTGCACACACTCCGGGAAATCAGGGATGGGGAGGCGGTGTACTACAGTGCCAAGGAAGGGTTTACAGCCCCCGAGGTACGCGCCGGAAAGATTGCTGAGATCGGATATCCGACGGATCTGTATGCCCTGACTGCCGTGTTCTACCGGATGCTGTCCGGTCGACATCTGTCGATCCTGCAGACTGTCCGCGGGCAGGTTCCGGATGTCGCGGAGACACCCTGTCTTATCACGATGCCGGACACGGTTTGCAGTATGGTTCGGAAGATATTAAAGCGCGGTCTCGCCGTGCTGGCGGCGAAACGCTATCAGACAGTGCAGCAGATGCGGTCCGATCTGGAAGAACTGCGTGACCGCATCGAGGGAAGGGGGATCACGCACCCCGCACTGTGGGAGACAGGGCGCGCGAATATATTGCGGGTGATCCGCCGGAATCCCGCCCTGGAATATATCAGCCGGGAGGAGAAGCTTTATCCGGTTCTGGGGGAGACGGGGAGTGGGGAAACCATTGTCCTTGATACACTGATGCAGTGGATGATGTCTGCCGAGGGCACTTCCGTCTTTCTGCTGGGGAGCGGCGGTGCGGGAAAGACGACGGCGCTGATGCGGGCGGCATACCTGCAGCCGTCGAAGTACAGCGGTGCGGAGCCTGCAGTTACATATCTGTCGCTATACGGATATACCGGGGGATCGGGGACGCACATAAAGGATCTGATCCTGCAGGAACTTCGGTTCAAGCCGGGAACGGAGAGTATCGAAATGGCGAGGCATGAACTGGTGCAGCTGCTGTCTTTCCCGATGTACACGAGGAAGGGCGAGCGGCCAAAACTTGTCATTCTTTTGGATGGTCTGAATGAGATCCACGGTGATGCGGGGGAGCTTTTGCAGGAAATAGTAGAATTGTCAGAGATGCCAGGTGTGCGGATCCTCCTCTCGGGGCGGAGTGATGTGGGGGAGATCCCGTTTCCACGCATAATGTTGAGACCGCTTGAGCGGTCGGAGGTCGTGCGGATCCTTGGGGAAAACGGGGTTCTGGTGCCGGAAAAGGATGAGATCGGGGAGCTGCTGCGCTCTCCCATGATGCTTTCCATATATGTCACGACCGTGCTGAACCAGGAGAGACAGGATGCGATTCAGTCGCGGGAGCAGCTCCTGGAAAAATATCTTGCAGCCATATGTGTCAAGGCAGTCAGGGAGCTGCCGGAAAGTGAAAGAGAACGCTGGCAGATCGAAGCGGCACTGTACTATGTTCTTCCGGAACTTGCGAAGCTGATGCGGGCGAAGAACCGCGCAGTGTCTGATCAGGATATGCTGCCGTCTCTGGAAAAATGCTACCGCCGTATGGGGAAGAGGGAGATGACGAAGATATTTCCACAGTGGATCGGCCATATGGCAGATATCCGCGGCGGGACGACGGAGGCAGAGGCGTGGTATGGTCTGATGGTGCACAAAATCCTCTGGCGGGAGCTGGGGCTGATCGTGCGCGATGAACAGGGTAAGTACAGGATCTCCCATGAGCTTATTGAGGCGTATCTGGTCGGGGTTCAAGGGGTGTCTGACAGGAAATTTGGTTTTTATATACGAATCAAAATATTTCTGGTGGCGACATTCTGTGCAGTCTGCATCGCCGGTCTGTATCGGTGGGGGTATCTCCCGTATCTGGCGCCCGTGCAGGAGGAAGCGAAAGTGCACTATGACCAGGATGTCTCGGAAAATGTTCTGTCCGCGGCATTTGCTGCGTATATCCGCTGCGCAGACCAGTATGAACAGTTCTCGGCGCTTCTGGACTGCATGCAGGAGATGCCGGACAGTGCGGATGCATATGACCGAATGGTATACAACTGTAAAAATGCACTGGAGACAAACGGTGCGGTCAGATCGGGACAGGCGGCGGGATATCTGGAGCTGCTCTGTCAATCCGGAGAGGTGATGCCGTGGTCGGAACAGCCGCTTGCCGAGGAGGCGTATCGGACGCTGACGGCTCTGCCCGAGACGCGTGCAAAGGAGTATGCGGTCTATCTGGATGTTTTGACCAAAGCGCGGGAGGACAGCAGCGCGTGGGAATTTTTTGACGGAGATGAATATTTGGAAAATATGAGAGTGTTTCTGGACGCAGATGCCCAGGTACTCGGAAAATACTATAACATGGTGGTCGCACCGGAACTGACAGCCATGGAACAGAGTGATTCCGTGGAGGAACAGCAGTCTTATGTGCGATACTTGAAAACGTATGCCATGGCTGCCAGACAGCATGAGATGACAAAGGCATCCACGGAGGATATAGAAATCTATAAATCTCGCCAGACGGCTGCTTTGGCAGCGTGCAGACAGAGTGGACTGATGACGGTTTTTGACAGTACAGCTGTGCAGAATGACGGTGAAAAACAGTAACTGATAGTGGGGCAATGATGGACCAATACGGAGGAATAAGAATGATCAGACAGGACATGAAATGTGTAGGTATATGGATGGCGGTGGGATTGTCAGTCCTTCAGATCGCAGGATGCGGGGCATCGCCGGACAATTCTCCGGGGGAACAGGTGACAGACCATATTGCGGAGAGTACAATACAGCAGGATGATCCGGCTGGTATGCCGCCAGAGGAGTCGGACGAGTCGGATATTGAACAGGCAGTGCAGCATTTGCTGACAGTGTGGTCTGACCATCTGGACATACTCGAAAAGATGTATGCCAGCGAGCTGTGGGCGCTGGATTATGTTGAAGCTTATCTGGAGAGCGGCGACTGGAAGGATCTGGTCAGGGCGAGGACGGCGTGCATTGCATCAGCCCGTTATTTGTCAGAGCTTTCCATGACGGAGGACGATCTGTCGGAGGAGGAGTATCTCGTTTTGGCAGAGAGGGGGATCGATACAGGTTATCAGTCTGTAGAATTTGCATCTGTGCCGGTTTTTGTGGATGAGGCGCACAACGTCATTCGAAATCAACTGCTGGTGGGGCTGGAGTGTGATATTTATCTTGAAAACGCCATTGAGGCTTTGAGGGAGCGGATATCTGCGGAGAGGGATTCGATATCTGTTATGAGCCAGTATATCTGTATAACGACCAATTACCTTTTGGTTACGCTGGGAGATGATGCGGTCTCAGAACCATACTGGTCTGCTCTGAGAGAACACTATCCTGTGCTGGCATCCGGGCAGGTGCAATGGTCTGCAAATGAGTCAGAGCTGGAAGCGGCGGCAGACGCGTGCATGGATCGGTATGAGGACATCGTTTACCGACAGGCGGATTTGGTCTCCGGGGCGGAAGCGGAGCTGTTCCATATGACACAGATCGTCGAGGAGGAGGATCTGGAGGCGCTTGTGGCATCTGCGCACTCGATGGTGAATGTCCCGGACTTGCTGCCTTATCCGGAATGGTATGATCCGCATACCTCAGGGTATCTCAGTGTTGTTATTGAAGAGGATGGCAGTGTCACGTACCCGGAATCGGGAGACGACCTGGGGGATGGACAGTACGGGGTGTACATGCAGGTCGAGGGTGTGACCGAGGAACAGGCTGCGGCTTATATAGATATCGCAAGACGCTATGCGCTTGATGCATGGAAGGCGGAGGAGAGCGGATCATGGTATATCCGCATGCCGGATTACACAGTGAAAATGGACTGTGAGGGGGATATGGCGACAATATTCTTTAATGGGGAGGACGTCACTTTTGCACCGGTGTGGTATCTTTTAAAATGAATGGAATAGGGATCTGATCCAAAACGCCCTGCAGCGCGTGTGCTGCAGGGCGTTTTTTGGTGCACATGGGAGATGTTTATTTTCTGTGTAATCTCAGGAATATGCCGAAAAAGCGTTGATTATAATACGAAAATTCGATATAATGAAATCACGAGACTGCGCATAAAAAGGATCTGCCATACAGCAGATCCTCTGGGGAAACAAATTGCAAAATATAAAGATCCATTTTGTTATAGTGATGATGTGCAGGGCGGGCGGCGTCAGAGGTCCCCTTTCAATCCTTTCATATACGCGATGGCCAGCTGTTTCTTTTCGTCAGGGAGCGCATTAAACAAGGAGAGGCATTCGATCTGCCCATCAGACATAAAGCGCAGGTCGCGCCCGGGATCAAAGAAGTCCGCAAAGGAGATCCCGAAGCCGGAGCAGATCTTTGCCAATGTAGTCAGCGAAGGCAGATTGGTACTGTTTAAAAGCGTGCTGAGCGTAGAGTAGGGAAGATCGGATGATTTGGCCAGCTGATAGTAAGACCAGTTTCTCTCTGCACACAGTTCTTTGATGCGTTCAATGGGATTGATGTCAGTCATAATGTCATTGCCTCCGTAGTGTATTTACGTATTATTATAGCCGAAAAAGTATATTAATAAAAGTGACTGTTAATCGAAATATACACATCGGAAATACATCATAATGAAATATAGTGCATATACGATCACGAAGGAAATACGGTTCAAAGAGCATACTCGGAGTATGGTTGGGAGTGCAGACGCACAGACAGACTGTGTCGTACCTGTGCTGATGCGGAAAGGTGTGTGGTTATGGAAGAGAATGTAAAGAAATTACTGATGCAGGCATTTGAGGGCGATGCCGTTGCATGGCGGCAGCTGGCTCTGCTTTTTACGGCGCAGGAGAGTGACGTCGATGCAGCGCTGTGCCGTATTTTTTTAAATAGGGCAATCGAACTCGGGGATGAGGAAAGCTTTTTTGTGTATCATCAGTTGTTTTCGGCGGGAAACATACCGGTGGATGATGCGTCTTACAGGGCAATGCTGGCGGATTATATGACGATGGATGACCGGCGGGGGCGGGAGAGGCTGAGGAGGTATCTGCGGCAGTGACAGTTCCTAAGAATATTCGTAGCAGTGTGGCGGATAGATAGAATGGGGGGATCTGTATGAAATAACTGAAATGGACGTCGTCATGAACAAATACGATGAAACAAGTTACAGGTGTATACGAAAGAGAGGAATATATTATGGCAGATAATGATATGATGACAGAGGCGGTATGGAAAAATATCAGAGCTGTGATGGGATGGGATATTGGTGACGGGGATTCGGTTGCTTTTATTAAACTGCTTGCAGAGAAGAACAGAAAGGTAGAGCCTTTGTCCCTTCATAAAAGCCGTTACATACCAGTTGAAAAATCAGTGGTTGCCAAAAGCAGTAACGGAATGATCATGATAGGGAGCGATGCAGCTCGGCAAAAGGAGTTTATCATTAACTTTAAGCGTTCTCCTGAAAACTGGGATAAGATGACATTTATGGGGATAACATATCGGCAGCATATGTTTGACTATATTAGGGGTGTGTCGGAAGCGATATTACAAAATAGTGCAAACCGTGATGGGATTATGAAAAATGTTATTGTGCATGATAGTAGGGGAAATATACACTGGAAAAAGGATGAGGTATTGCTGGTTGTTGGTTGTCCGGCATCGGTCATATGGAAAGGGGAAAAGATGCGGAAACAGTATGAGCAGCTGATTTCAGAGGCCACTGGCATCTTGAATGTTATTGTGACGGAGGAATCGCGTGCAGCGGTCTTCTCTATGTTTGATATCGACAGTCTCCGTAAGAAAATAGATCTGCAATCCGGCGTACTGGTATTGGATTTTGGTTCTTCAACAGCGGATGCCACCTATATCCTGCCAGGAAAGAAAGCCATCAATATCAGTTGGGAATTGGGAGCCGCACAGGTGGAAAATGCTATGTTGCGATACATTTTGCAGAGTGATAAAGCAAGAAAATCGTTTTCAAATCTGGCAAAAATATACGGAAAAACCAAGGTTATTATTGGAAATGATTGTAATCAGGCAATTTTCCAATTGAGGCAGGATAAAGAAGATTACTTCGACGGAAAATTAGGGGAAAATGCGGCGGTAAAAAATGTTGCTATTCCCATTATGGATGAGGACGGCGATAGGCTTTTCGATGAGGACGGTGAGCCTGCTGAGTCGATTGATATAAAATATAACATTACGAATGAAATGATACGGTATGCTCTGGATGAATACGAGTTTGATGTCAGGAAAAATGGTCAGATTGTAAACTGCGGTACCTGGAAGAAAAATTGTCAGCAGTTTCTGGAAGATGTGAAACAGGTGCTTGAACGGGACAGGATGTCAGTGCAGACGGTTGTCGTTACAGGAGGCGGCAGTCAGATGCCTTTTATCATTGAACTGTGCAGCAAAGCATTTCCAGAAAAGGTTGTTCCTTCCGATACGCCGTCACATAGTGTAGTAAGAGGTCTTGTGACAATTGCATATAATGAAGTACAGGCTCCCGAGATACGTAATAAAGTAATGAGTGATATTAAATCCGCTGCTGAGGTGAATATAGATGCAATGATCGAGAGGATTGCATCTAAGCTTTCGAGTGAAGCTTATGATTCTGCAGTTTCTGCGGTGGATGGATTGACATCTTACTTTGGAGAGGATGATGAATTGTGGGATAAAATAAAGCGTAATTTTGATCCAGAGTCGAATGTAGGGGAGATCACCCGGGTAGTGAAGAAAGCAATTACTTCTTCCCTAAACCAAAATGTAAAGAATCAGATTGACAATAGCATGAAAACATGGATAGGTGACGATAATGGGGCTATTGTCTGCTGTATTAACGAGGCATCACAGCAGCTTTATGCCGATCAGGCAATAAGTGGTATGATTCGGATTTCTCAAATGGATGTAGAGATGCTTAGCGAGAAAGTATCCATACCGAATATCTCCATGCCTGATGTGGCGAAAGACGCTAATTTTATTGGAACAATTGTGGGATATATTCTGAGCGTAGTGCTCTTTGTTGTTCTGGCGTTCATTGCTGCAATTATCCCGGGAATCGGACCAATTTTTACCGTTGTTGCAGGTTCAATTGGTTCTGCTGCTCTGATCGAGAAATTAAAGGAATGGGAGAGTTGTCCTATTACGGGTGGTGCTATTCTCAAAGCGGTCAAAAAGATGAAAGAAAACAAAAATCAGAAAACGGAAGAAATTAAGGAACCGGTACGCAAGGCTCTGCGGGAAGCTTTTACAAAGCCGGATGCTTACGGTAAGGATTTTGAAAAACATTATGCGGTTCTAATGGAAACTGCAAGGAAGGCATTTGATAAGATTTTGCTGAAAGCGGAAGAAGACCAATAAGAAGATAAAGATTGACGTATACGAGGAGGGGTATTATGCATGTAAAGGCAGGATCGAAAGACATTAGTAATGTAATTGTTGCTATTGAGGAACAGCTGCGGTTCAGTTTTGGCAGGAAACAGCCGGAAATGGTGTACTATGCGCCGCCGTTTGGGGGAAAGTTTCAGGAAATCTTTCAGGAGTCAGGAAAAGATAACAATCTGGAACTGCAAAGGTATGTAGATGAGCTGTTGGAGAAATCAGGGCCAAAGCGCCCCTCGGGCAAGGTCGATACAAAATGCTTTTATGAAAATATCTGCATCAGCGCGGCAACCTGGTCAAACTTTACAAACGGCAGGTTCAGTCAGGAGACGATATTGAAGATTATCGCCGGACTGGAGTGCAGTATGGCAGAGGCGGAACACGTCCTGCGGCTGGCGGGAATGTGTCTGACAAATTCCAGTCGGGACAGGCTGGTGAAAGCCGCTATCTTAAGCGGGCATAACAACCCGCAGGATATGTATACAATTCTGGACTATTATTCGAGACAATATCCAGGTGAAGTAAAGAATTATTTTAGGGATGATAAATTCTAAGCAGTTGGAAATATTTTCAGAATTATAAAAATATTTTAGATATGTTGATGTAGTATGAGTATATCAAATGAAACGGAGGGTTGTATGGGTATTATTCTTGGAACCATGAGTAACACTGTAATGCGAAGAGGAAACAGGGAATCATCAAAGCGCAATGAGTTGGCTGGACTGATGCAGGATTGCAGGGGAATTAAGGAAGAGTTGGAGAGAATGATAAACAATCTTGTAGAAGAACAAATTGCACCCCCTGAGGAAGGTTCTCTTTTGATAATGAATCTCGAAGATGACGAAGAGTTTAAAAAGATTTTCGAAAAGGAGGTGGAGCAAAAGAAAGATCAGACGGTATGGAAGGCTTATTCCAAGCGTGGAGGAATCAGCGACACTCTGGCAGATATTAAACGGGCTGTTGATCATCCTGCGGCAAATGCTTTTGAGTTTGATGAAGAGGAAGGGATGTACATCATATTTATAACAATTAACAATACATGTATAAGCAGGCTGACGGATTTGTGCCGCGAAATGTGTGATGAGTATGCGCAAATTGAAAAAAGGCAAATGGAAGACAGCGGGTTGTGGAAAAAGAAAAAAGCTCTGATTGAGGAGAGAAAAGAGTTGCCGAGAGATAGAGAAGATCTGTTGAGGGATAGAGAAGACCTGTTGGGGGATAGAGAAGAGCTGTGGAATAAGTATGTGCTTCCTAAGTCGAGTACGCCTGTATTAGATGATCGGTGCCAACCAAAGAATAAATCAAACGTTGAACAATGGAACAAGTTTGAAGAGAAACTTCAAAAAACAAAAGAGGACTTGAGTAAGTATGAAGCGAAAAGGAAAGATTATAAAGCTGCTATTGATGCATATGACGCCTATCAGGAAAAGCTGCAATTTTTTAAGAAGGAGTACGAACAACTGGAATCTTATAAGCCAAAATATGACACTTTATATAAAGAACTAACAGAACTCGGGCAAATTTGCAGTAAGAATCATGATTTTTATAGGCTTACTGTATCACCGGAAGGAGAAGAAGAATTAGAGACATACATGGATAAGGCGAAAGAATTTTGTGAATGGATTTCAGGCATGATGGCGCCGTATCCATTGTAAGGGCTAAGACACGAAAGAGAGGTAAATATCATGGCGGGCAATAACATGGAAACAGGGACAGGATCAGATAACACCAAAACTGTGATAGGATGGGATATTGGCTGGGGGGAGTCTGTTGCATGGACCGGGCGCTGCGAAAAGGAAGAATTATCTGAAAAATCGGCCTTTGCGACGCAGAGGAGGAGCGAGGGGGGATATAATGTGGGAAAATGATATAGAGAACAAAAACTACAAAGCCGTGATGGTATGGGGCATTGATGATGGGGATTCTGTCGCTTTTATCAAGCCGCTCACAGAGTGGTACGGAAAAGCAGTATCGTTATACCTTCATAAAAGCCGTGACATGCAGGTTCAAGTATCAGCGGTTGCCAAAAAGCAGAACGGAGAAATCACGATTGGGAATGACGCAGTAGAAAAGCGGGAGTATGCCACTCATTTTATGCGTTCTCCTGAAAGCTGGGAGCGTATATCTTCTACAGGGGTAACGTACCGGGAGCATATGTCTGACTATATCAGAGGCATGTCAGAAGCGATACTGCAAAATAGTTCAAACCGCTGCGGGGTCATGAGGCATGTAATGTTACAGGATGATAATGGTGTTGCGCATTGGCAGAAAGATGAGGTGCTGTTGGTGGTCAGTAGGCCATCTTCGATTACATGGAAAGGGAAAAAGATGCGCAGACAGTATGCGGAGCTGATTTCAGAAGCTACAGGCATATCAAATGTCATCGTGACGGAGGAATCGCGCGTGGCTGTTTTTATCCTGCTAGGTATTTACAATCTTCGGGAAGAGATCAATCTGCAGGGCGGCGCGCTGGTATTGGATTTTGGTTCTTATACAGCGGATGCCACCTACCTGTTGCCGGAAAAGGGATCCGTCAACATTTGTTGGGAACTGGGTGATGTACAGGTGGAGTGTGCTATGCTGAAATACATTATGCAAAGTGACAGATGGAAAAAAATCCTTGCAGATGCGGCAAAAATCCATGGCAGGGAAAGGGTTCTTGTTGGAAATGATTGTAGTCATGCAATTTTCCAGCTAAGGGAGCGAAAGAAGGCTTACTTTGACGGAACGCTGGGGGAAAGATGGCATTACATGGAGCTGCCCGTCACGGATAAGGACGGTATCCCGATTATTGATGAATGCGGTGATTTGGGGTTGCTTGGCATAGGCGTTCAGGTAACAAGTGAAATGATGCAGTATGCGCTGGACGGATACGAATTTGACGTCAGAAAGGACGGTCATGTTGTAAATCATGGAACCTGGAAAGAGAACTGCAGGCAGTTTCTGGATGATGTGAGACAGACGCTGGAGTGGAAAGAGCTATCCGTGCAGACGGTCATCGTCACGGGCAGCGGCAGCCGGATGCCGTGTACTGTTGAAATGAGTGTCAAAGCGTTTCCGGAAAGCCTGTTCCTTCCGGTGCACCGTTATACAGAGTGGTAAAAGATTTTGCGGCAATGGTAAAAAATATAGAATACGAAAGAGAGGAATCTATTATGTCAGACAATTCTATTAACAGAAAAAAAATTAAGGCGGTGATGGGCTGGGATATCGGTGATGGGGATTCGGTTGCTTTTTTCAAGTTTATCAAGCCGCTCGGAGAGGAAAAAGACAAGCTAGTGCCGTTGTACATTCATGGAATTCGTGATCAGCAAGTTATACCATCAGCGGTTGCCAAAAGCGAAGACGGGGTAATTACGATTGGGTATGATGCAGCAGAACAGCAGGAGTTTGTCATTAACTTTAAGCGGTCCCCTGCAAGTTGGAAGAATAAATCATTGCGGGGGGAACCATATCGACAACATACGTCGGATTATATTAGGGGCGTGTCGGAAACCATACTGCAGAACAGCTCAAACCGTAGTGGCGGTATGGGACAGGTGATTATGCAGGACAGTAAGGGCGATATGCACTGGAAGAAGGATGAGGTACTGTTGGTGGTTGGCTGTCCAGCGTCGGTCATATGGAAAGGGAAAAAAGCACGCGAGGACTATGAGCAACTGATTTCAGAAGCTACTGGCATTTCGAATGTTATCGTGACGGAGGAATCGCGCGCGGCGGTTTTCTCACTGTTTGATATTAATAATCTGCGTAAGAAGATCAACCTGCAGGGTGGTGTGTTGGTATTGGATTTTGGTTCTTCTACAGCGGACGCGACCTACATTCTGCCAGGGAAGAAGGCTATCAACATCAGCTGGGAGCTGGGAGCTAAAAAGGTGGAAGAAGCGATGCTGGAAAACATCCTGCAGAGTGATAGAGGGAAAAAAGGGTTCGCAAATATGGCAAAACTCTATAGTAAAAATCGAGTCCTCGTTGGAAACGATTGTAGTCATGCGCTTTTCGGATTGAGAAAGATTAAAGAGATGTACTTTGATGGAAGGATAGGGAAAAGCGCACAATTACAAGATGTAAATATCAACATTATGGATGAGGACGGAGATCAAATTTTAGATGATTTTGGCGAACCTGTGAAACTCAGCATAAATTTCCATGTAACTGATGAACTGATGCATTATGCATTGGATAAATACGAGTTTTCTGTCAATAAGGACGGTAATCCTGTAAACCGAGGCACATGGAAAGAGAACTGCAGACAGTTTCTGAACGATGTGAAGCAGACGCTTGAACGGGAAAAGTTACCCTTGCAGACAGTTGTAGTTACAGGCGGCGGCAGCCAAATGAAAGGTGTTGTTGGTGATCTGTGCAACAAAGCATTTCCGGGGAAGGTTGTCCCTTCCGATACACCATCACACAGTGTGGTCAAAGGTTTGGTGACAATTGCCTATAATGAAGTATATGCTCCTGAGGTACGCGGCAAAGCAATGGGGGATATTCGATCCGCGGCCGAGAAAAATATTAATGATATGATTGACGAGATTGCTAAGACCCTTTCGGAGAAAGCCTATGACAAGACGATTGATGCAATGAAAGCATTGGCAAAAGAGCATGGATACGCTGATACTGATGGATTTTGGAAAAAGATACCATTTGATTCAAATGTGGGAGAGGTTACCCGGACAGTGAATAAAGCGATTGCTGATTCCTTAGATCAAAATAATGTAAAGAATCAGATTGATAACAGTACAAAGCGTTGGCAGAATAAGGATACTGGGGCAATCGTTAAATGCATTAACGATGTGTCACAGCAGTTATACGCAGATCAAGTAATGGGCGAAATGATTCAGATCAGTCAGGCGGATGTAGCAACGCTCGCAAAGAAAGTAGTCCTTCCGGATATTACCATGCCAAATGTGGCGACGGATGCCAATTTGATTGGTTCAGTGGTTGGATCTGTTTTGGGTGTGGTGTTCTTTGTTGTTTTGACTGTCATTGCTCTTTTTGTTCCGGTAATTGGACCCATTTTGGCTTTGTTAGGGGTTGTGGCCGCCGATGTTTTGTATGACAAGCTAATGGCATACGAAAAGATGCCCGTTAATGGTACATCTATTTACAACGCTGCCAGAAAGATGGAAAAGGATAAAGAAGAGAAAATAGCAGAAATCAGAGAAAAGATCCGCGAGCCTCTGCGCGAGACTTTCACAAAGCCGGATGTCTATGGAGACAATTTTGAGAAATATTATAGGATGCTGGAGGCAATCGCAGAGAAGGCTTTTGACCAGATCCTGCTGAAAGTGGAGGATGACCGGTAGGCGATGGAGTGACAGGGAAAATGGTAGGAATAGGAAAGGAGACGTACAGATGGCGGAATATGTAAAACAGAGCAGGGAATACGATATGAGGATCGCATCCGGCGCGGCGGCGCGCGAAAAAGACCGGGCAATCTGGAAATCATACTCAAAACGCGGGGGCATCCATGATGCCCTGCAGGATTTCTGCAGGGCGGTAAGACGCCCTTCCGCAAACGCGTTTGACTATGATGAAGAAGACAGGACATATATTATCTGCATCACCCTGTATAACACGATCTGGATGCAGATGGATCACGAAATAGCGAAACTCGATCAAAATCTGGCGGCGATAGAAGCGCAGAAACAAAATTACGTCCCAGCCACGCGCACAAGGACATACATAAAAGTAAGAAAAGTTCCCGGAAGCAAAAGTAAAAATCCGCAGCCGAACAGGAATACCAGTCGGATTCTGCGTTTTAAGCCGTATGCAGTGCTTCGCAGGGCAATAAAAACACTGGATAAAGTCATGGTGCGTTTTAAGCCATATGCGGCAATCCGCAGTGCGATAGCGGGTCTGCTTCCATCTTCGGTGACGGATACGGCAGTACCGGTGATGGAGCGGTATGAGTGTACGGAGACCGTATATGAGGAGGGCGAAGTAGAGCTGGCCTCGTATCAGAGTGTCCATTCCCGGCTTTTGGATATCCTTCAGGATATCGCTGCGGATATAGGGAAGCATCTGCCGCTGATCCAGGGGGAGGACCAGCAGGCGTTGAGACAGTATCAACAGGAAGCGCAGCGGATATGCAGCAGTATTGAGCAAAAGGTATTTTCGCGGCAGGAGTGGGTGATGTAATAAAAAACATAAGAAAGTGAGGCGGTGGTTATGTCGGAAATTCTTCAAATGAAGTCCGTTCCCATCCTTAATAGTACAGACCTGTATCAATATTTTGACGTATTTGACATGCTCCGCAGCCGGGAGGCGTTTGCACGCTTTGCAGACGGACATTTCCGGTGGAGCAGGAGCATCAATCTGCATCATCTGGATGTCATATTGGCGATGACAGATGCGGATATAAAATTTCAGATGAAGAGTGCGGATGATTACTGGGCTTTTCAGGGAGAATGGGGCGGAAAATCGTTCGAATCCATTGATCAGTACGGGGAGCTGCCGGAGTATGAGAAACAGGCAGAGACGGCAGCTTTGATCTATCAGAAATACGCTCAGATGCTGAAGGAAAATGACAGTAAGATGCTCATGCTGGTGACAGCGGGCGTCCTGCTTGCCGGAAAAGACGAACATTGTCTGACAGGAATCAGTGCGGAGCAATTGAAAAGAGCTTACGACCGGGCAGAGCATTTTTCAGATGACGCTGGCAGCAAGGAAGGATCTGTCATAGATATCCATCTGGGCGGCGGACGCAATTCTGTCTCGCTCCCCGCATTTCATGGTGTGTACAGGATTTATATGGATCCTGCGCTGCAGCCGTCCAGAGAAAAGCGGATGCAGACATATAGGATCAAAGCGGATGCAGACGTGGATCTGGAGTGCGTAGACAGCGGAACAGGTGAGGTGAAGCGGCGCAGGATTTTAGCGGGAGAACAGATTTATGCACTTGGTATAGACGGGATCATCAGCCGCATTCTTCCGAACCGTGTCGTCAATGGAGAGAATGAAATGGTCCGCAAAGCCGACGGCATTTATCTGAATGACAGTAGATGCTTTGCCATACCGGACGGCGTCTCGTCTTTTGCCGTCGGCAGGGAACGCGGAGTTCCGCAATATATTTATGTGAAGGATGGTCATATCCATTATGGCAATTATGATAATCTGGAAGGAAAACAGAAGGTATCGGAGGAGATCGCGGTGATCTCCGAGGTACGGATAGACGGCGGCGAGGTCACGGTGCTGCGCAACGATGGAAAAGTATGGGACGGGAGGCATTTCTCCTGAGAGGGGATGGAAAAATGGAGAAAAAGTTTGTCATAGATTCGATTATTGAACAGATCCGCAACGGTATCATCCTGCGCAGACCGGTGATCTATCTGCAGACAACGGAGCTGGAGATCGTGAGGCGGGTGTTAAATTCGGACCAGGTGGTCGTGCGCATGGCAAGGTATCCGGCAGATACGATGGTTCCGTTCGCGAAAGTGTACGGAGACGGTTCCAGCGGTTATCATGACGTGCTGATAGACCAAAGGATCATCAATATGGAGTGCTGTACCTGCAGGGAACTGTCAAAAAAGATAGAGGGTGGCTGCGGAAATGACGGGTGTTATGGACAGTTTCTCCTGAAGGGAAATAAGATTAATATGAATTATATCCTGCCGTCTCTGCTGGCTGTCCATATCAGGAAGGATGCCAGGCCAGATAACAATGCGTCCGTGTTTGATGCGCTGTATCCATTTGTGGATCGCTATCAGCAGGAGGAGGATGACAGCGGAGCCCTCCGCTCGTCTATCGTGTTGCTGCATGGAGAGCAGATGGATCTTCCTGCGTGGCTGATGCCATACTGCTATATCGTGGAAGAACCTTATCCGGGGCGGGAGGAGATTGCCGCCATCATCGCCAGGAAAACCGGGCAGTCCAACTGCGGGAAACTGTCGAAGGACAGTATCGAGTCCTACGTATCCGGGTTTCTCGGCAACACGCTGGTACAGGTGGAAAATACAGTAAATTATCTGCTGAATCTGCCGGAGGATCCGCTTACCAAAAGCCCGATGATCCAGAATGAATCAAAAGTCCAGAAAGTACTGGCAGCTTTAAAGGAACAGAATGTAAAAAGCATCGGCCTGCTCGAGATGCAGAAAATCGATGAAAAGGAAGAGCTGGGAGGAATGGGTGTATTCTGTGACTGGCTGGATGATAACAAGAAAAGCATACCGCGGGCGGATTATGTTTTTCGCAGGACGGGGGCAGCCGGACACAAGGGCGTTCTCATGTGCGGGATTCCCGGGTGCGGGAAGTCGGCGGCGGTCAACCTGCTGGCAAAAAAACTGTGTCTCCCTGTGCTCAAGATGGACATCGGGCGGCTCATGGGAGGAATTGTGGGGGAGTCCGAGCACAACATGCATCTTGCCCTCCGGCTTGCGGAAGCGATGTCACCGTGCATCCTGTATA
This sequence comes from uncultured Lachnospiraceae bacterium, assembly GCA_910585765.1. GTDB lineage: Bacteria > Bacillota > Clostridia > Lachnospirales > Lachnospiraceae > COE1. The sequence goes on from CAJUES010000002.1 coordinate 95,050, forward strand.
TTGATGAGATCGAAAAGGGCTTTAGCGGAAGCGGCGGCAGGAATGAGGATAGCAGCGGGGTCACGAAGCGGATGTTCGGAATCCTCTTAAGCTGGATGCAGGACTGCACGAAGCCGGTGTATATCTTTGCTACAGCCAACAGTCTGTCAGGCATTCCCAAGGAGTTTTTCCGCAGCGGGCGGTTTGATTCTCATTTTGCGCTGTATATGCCCACCTATGCGGAATGCATTGACATCTTTAAGAAAAGAATGAAAAAGGCAGCAGACACAGTGCTTGGATATGATAAGACCGGAGAGCTTTTTCGTCCCCAGTGTTACGACGATGACAATCTGAGTGGGGTGATCAATCATTTGCTGTATGAGGAAAACGGGCAGAAACGGGGACGTTTTATTACAGGGGCGGACATCACCAAGCTGGTCAATATGGCGCTCAGGAAGTTTGCCGACAGGAAAGGGGCGATCAGTCATACGGAGTGGATCGGCGCCCTGAAAAGCGCTGCAGATGAGACGACCGTATATGGGGATGGGAACGAGAATCTGGACAGCATTGCCGTATGTTATCTGCGGATGATGCGGTTGGGATTCCAGCCGGCTTCTAAGGGGTGTCTGTTCCAGCCGGAGGATTATTCCGTTGTCTGCGAGGAGGATGGGATCAGACCTTTTGTTGCGGAGAAAAAGAATTTTGAGACAGACTATGACAGTGTGCTCTACCGTACCATCCGCGGTAAGATGCTGTTTCTGGCAGCCAGGATGGAAGAGAAGGCTGTCACAGATCTGATCGGGTAATTTTTATATTTTTAATGATATTGAAAAATTTATGGATGGCGGGGAGTAAAATGAGGGTGTAACAGAGAACAACAGAGAAAAAACCAGGAGGGAACACAATGAAAGCATTAAGCAAAGATAAGATTGAGAAACTCAGGAAAGACTGCGCGGGATTACTCCGGAAAGATGAGGCGGGATGCGACACCCGGACAATCCTGAAAAATATGTACTGCGAATATTATTCGGGCAAGACAGAGGATATCGGTTATTTGATGGGTGACAAGGTGCTCGGATATGTGAGGGAATATGAGCGGGAAGTGCTGCAGGCAATGGAAGATGTGGATGGCTGGTATGAGGAGAAGGTGCAGGCTGTTTTGCAGGGAAAAAAATCCTGCGAGGATCGATGCAACACGTTGTACAGGGTGCGTGTGGGGCTGGCAGCGGCAGAGCTTTCAATATCCAAGGGGAAGGAGGCAGCAGAAGCGTATGTGGAGGAACATTCCGGAAAGGCGTTTACCGCTGAGGAATCCACGGAGGAGCTTGAGGCAAAGTTAAAGGAGGAACTGAAAAGGACGCTTGGAAATAATGGCATGCTTGCATCGGCGCTCAATGCATTTGCTGAAAATGCGGCTGACGCGGCGGATGATATTGAACATACGGTCATTAGGTATGGGGAGGATGCCTCCAGGCTGAAGGCAGTGCTGGCAATGAAGGCCTATAACGAGAGCGGTGCGGATGGTTATCTGGCTGACGCAATACCGGCTGACGCAACTTTGCAGGATATCACGTACAGTGTCTGCGCCGGCGTAGACATGTTAGGGGTAGCAGCTGCTGTCGGGAACGGCGTGATGGAAGACTCCCAGGCTTCGAGGATCATTCATGTGATCGGCATGGTGCTGGGCGGGATCGTGGCCTTGAAGATCGCCGCAGTTGTGGGAGGTTCTATAATGGCTGTAAGTGTCGGGAGTGTCATTACGTTTGCCGGCGGGGTTCTTGCTGCGTTTATCGTGCTTGACACAATGGGGGAAGCCTTGGTTGAAATAGGCGGCAAGGCGGCTGATATCACGAAAGACGCCGTATGTTTTGGCGTCAGATGCGTCAGCGCTGCCGGAAGGGCAATATTCGCCAGCATCAGGAAGATCGTGGATTTTATCGGGGAACTCATCCAGCAGTTCGACTGGCAGAAGGATGTGCAGGGAGTAGTTAAGTATACGGAACCGGTGCAGGAGAGAAAACCGGAGGCTGTACAGGAAGTAATGCCTGCGCCGACAGTTCTCGCATAGAGATCGGTATGCAGACCGCGGACCGGCAGGCTGAAAGGTGCGCGCTGTGCCATGTAGTCTGGCAGCGCGCATTTTACCACCCGCAGGCGCAATGAGGGAGGAGGGATGGCGGACGGATATGGATAAAAAACTGCGAAACCTCATTTGCGACATTGAAGAGGAACTTAACCGGATGAAGAGGCAGGAATTGCCGGTTTACAGTAAAGGTATGGAGGAAAATCGGGATGCTGGGTTTGATAGTGGGATTGGCTGTGGCGGCAGTAACGGTCATAGTCGCGGATCTTTTGAGGAATGATGAAATATTTGATAAAGACATGGGACAACAGACTGGCAATGGGCGAATATCACCCTATGAACGCATAGCGGGGTTATCCTGCGATACGGAAGCAGCATTTACAGATGCGGACAGAAGCAGGGCTGATATCGCTGTTCGCGAAATGAAGGGGCTTTTGGGAGAAAATCCGGCAGAACGTCTCGGCAGTATGGACGCAGGAGAAAGGCTGGAGGCGGCAAAAGAACTGCACAGACGTTTGTGCACTGCATTTTCCCTGGATATTGGTCTGGAGATGGGACAATCCGATGTGGGATGTGTGGGGACTTACTGCCCGGGCAGGAGGGGGTTATGGGTGGATTACCGCTATCTGCTGTCAGACAAAGCAGAGTATATCGCAGATTATCTGGATACGATAATCCATGAATTCCGGCACGCGATGCAGCATCGTTTTATAGAGGACGGATCCTATAATGGTGTGGACGATGATTATCGCAAAAGGATTGCAGTAAGCATGCATCCATCCGTGTATGTGAATTTTGACGAGAATCCGGAATTGTATTATAATCAGCTTTGTGAAAAGGACGCGAGGGCGTATGCGGCGATGGTGCTGCAGCAACTGAAAGGAGCAGAGTCAAATGGTTGAAAGGGTGGTCATGGCAATATCATACAGAAGACTGATGAATTATCTGGCGGATGACCTGGGATATGAGGAGCGGAGGGCAAAGAGGACGATCGCCGCATTGCGCAGGGCAGAGCCTTCCATTTTAAAGGCGTTTCTGATTTGGTTCTATACGGGGGATTTTCCAGGGGAGTCTTTGCATGGCGTCAATGTGAAAGCCTTGTGTGACAGGCGCGGTCTTGATCCGATAACTGCATTTTTGACCGTAGACTGGGCAGCGAGGGATCCGCAGTCAGCAAAAACGGCACTTTCCAGAGGACATGACGCATTGGTTTTCAGCGAGGAAGATCAGAAACATTTTCAGGAGATTATGGATCGCAATGGATGGGAGATTGAGAATACGGAACAGGAAACAGAGGAAGATGAAAGCGACTTGTCTCTGGCCGGGAAAGAGCTGGATGACAGCACGGCGCGGGAAGAAGAGGTGGGTTATGAAAGAGACGGATCAGATCATTCCGATGAACGATCAGTTTGATGAAAGCGAGTCAGCACATTACATGAAATCTTATATGTTTATCAAGGGGTATGCGGTGGGGCGGGATATGCGGCAGGTTATGATAGCGCTGTCGCTGGCACGGCAGCTTCACGACGGGCAGTACCGCAAGGATGGAACGCCGTATATCTCCCATCCCTTGAAAGTGTGCAGTACACTGATCAGATTCGGTATAGAGGATGACATAACGCTTGCCGCGTCGCTGCTTCATGATGTGCTGGAAGACTGCGGGGACAAGCTTTCGCTTCGTGGCAGGGAATTGGTGTCGGAGTATGGCATATACCAGGAAATTATGGATATTATCCGGCTGCTGACCAAGGAGTCAGGATTGAATGACCGTGAGCTAAGCATATATTTTAAACGGATCGAGGAAAATCCGAAAGCTGCCCTGATCAAGCTGAGTGACCGGCTGCACAACAGCAGCACGTTATACACATTTACGTTTCCCAAGATGCGTAAGTATATCAGGGAGACATCCATGTTCCTGATTCCCATGGCGTCTTACTGCAAGAGATATTACCCGGAGTATGCCAATGCTTTCGGCATCCTGAAAAACAGCATTGAAAGCATGAACCATAGCATGGATGTCATGCTCAGTAAGATTGAGGCCATCGAAAATTAGAATACAAAATCAGCGATTACAGACGAGGAGGTAAAGTTATGATATCACGGTTGAAAGCACATTTATTAATTCATGGTTTTGCGGCTGCACATGGTGGCACGGCGTTTGCATTATCACAGGTACCTTTTGCAGATACAGCCGCTTTGACAGCAGAGACAATTGCTATGGTGGCACTTATTGTAAAAAACTGCGGTTCAGGCTGGGGAGAGGCAACTATTGAGGCATTTGCGGCACAGCAGCTTGCACGGTTTGTAGGAGTTGAAATTGCAAAACATGGTTATAAATACATACCGTTGTATGGAAACGCTGCGAATGCTGTTACCAGCGTTGCCATAACGGAAGCTGTAGGATGGGCAACCTATGAGGCGTGCAAGACCCAGGCGGAAGCTGCGTAGGAACCGTCACAACATGACTTGGGAATTGTGAATAAATAACGTTACCAGATTGCGCGTGTCTTCAAGTGTACATATAAATTACTGTGTAATTGTCGGAAAACGCAGATATAGCGGGCTATGTTGAGACTTTATGACAATTGGAGACAGAGACTGGTAAAGTTATTTGTTTACAGTCCCTTAAGACCTTTGACGTATAAGGATCAATAGAAAATAATGCGGAGACAATTTTCAAACAGAAAAATGGTTGTCTGGTATACTCAGAATGTAAACAAAAACAAGGATTCAGAAAGGAGATGGGTTGTATGGAAAAGTTGATCATTAAGCTGGCTGCGCGCCCGGACATCGTGATAAAGATCATCAAATCGCTTCTGGGTGTTGGCTGAGAAGTATTGTTCAGGGGGATGAATTTTTCATCCCCCTGAATCATTTTATGTACACGGGTACCCAGGGGAAGAGGACTCTTCCCTACTTGATTCTTACTGTCTCCGTCCGGACCATATCCCCGCGCACCGTCACTGTCAGCGGTGTGGCAGCAGTGGTGTCCCCGTTGTCAGTGACATAGACTATCAGCTGTCCTCTGTAAGCCCTTCGGTAGTTGGCGGTGTACTCCGTCACGTCGGCGAGGTCGCCGTTCTCGATGCCAAGCAGTGTTCCATTGTCGACATGCACGTGAAGCAGCGTGGAGTCATGGTACACGCGCCTGCCGTTGCTGTCGAGCATGGTGATCTCAAGCTGATGGACAGGATTGCAGCAGCGGGCGGCTCCCGCGATGATATCGCGCGCTTCCTGGGGCAGCGTGTATTCCTGTATATCCATCTGACATGCCGCCATGACAGTGTACAGGCTGCGGCTGACACTTGTGTCATTTTCTGAGCCTTTTGCGGTCAGAGTGCCCGGCTCAAATTTCACGGTTGTGAGGATGCAGTCTCTGTCTGCATCTTTCTCGTAAATGCCAAGGCTTCTGCCGTTCAGGAACAGCTCGACGGAGGTTAGGTTCGTGTAGCACTTGACAGTGATCATTTCCCCGGCGCAGTAATTCCAGCTCTCGGTCGATGCGGCAAATTCACAGGCATAGGCGTCCCCAGCGGTCTCACCCCAGGAGGTGACACAGCTGTCAGTTTCCCGCACAGTGGTCAGGTGGATCATGGGCTCATCTGACCAGAAGCTCTGTCTGCGGTAGTAGCCTGGCTTTTCAAATCCGGCGAGCGTGATCAGCCCCGCGCTCGAGCCGTGGATCGGCCATCCGTGCGCCTCGCCGAGATAGTCGATACCTGTCCACAAAAACTGCCCGGAGATATAGTCGTTGTCCGTCACCGCGCGCCATTCGCGAAAGCCGTGTCCGTTCTCGCTGCCGAGGAACGGCTTGTCGGGAAACGACAGATGGTGCTCCGCGTACAGATTTTCCCTGTAATTGTAGCCTGCGACGTCGACTGCGTCGATGAATCCAAGTTTCGCGGAGAGTTCCGGGAAAGCGGCGGCAAGCGTCACGGGATGCGTGGTGTCCACAGTCTTTGCGATATCGCAGAGATGCTTTGCCAGCACGGCGAGGCGCTCGGCGTTGGGGCGGGCGGGATTGTACATGCGCTCCGCCTCCGGCTTGTTGGCGTCATTGTTGCCGGTAACGCAGCTGCCGGGCATGGACACGAAACTCGGGTGGCAGTAGGGATCGTTGGGGTAGTCGATCTCGTTGCCGATGCTCCAGAGGATCACGCTCGGGTGATTGCGGTCGCGCAGGATCACGTCTGTGAGATCGCGCTCGTGCCACGCGGGAAAGGCAGTGTAGTAGCCCTGATTTTTGGGCGGATATACATTGTGACCCTGCCACCATTTGTTTTTCGGCCCTTCCCACTCGTCAAACGCCTCGTCTATCACGAAGAAGCCGAGGACATCGCACAGCGTGTACAGCTCGGGCGTGTGCGGATTGTGGCTCATGCGGATCGCGTTGCATCCCATCTTCTTGAGTTTTACGAGCCTGCGCCACCACACCTCGCAGGGGACAGCGGCACCGAGACAGCCCGCGTCGTGGTGCAGGCAGACGCCCTTGAACAGATAGGGCTTCCCGTTGAGGAAAAAGCCTCTGTCGGGATGAAAGCGGAAGCTTCGGATGCCGACCTTCATCTCATGAACCTGATACGACTTCTGGTAGGAGATATACGTTTTCACCGTGTACAGGTTCGGGGCTTCCGGCGACCAGAGTTTGGGTGCCTGTATGGTTCCGGTATTTGTGACCCGCATGGAGGCGCGTGCCAGGATGGTTGTCTGCGATACGGCTTCGCCCACCAGTTTTCCGGTATCGTCAAAGATGACATTGGTGACAGTGATCATGCTGCTCTTGTCTGTCGCATTGACCAGTTCGTTCACAATCTCGTAGTCGGCGCTGTCCTCGTCAGCTTTCGGCGTGTGGAAGAAGATGCCGTTGTCTGCGGGATAGATGTTTTCGGATATAGTCAGCGTGACCTTTCCCGTGATGCCGGAGCCGGTAAACCAGCGAGAGTCGGAGATCTCCCGCCTGTCGACATACACGCTGATGATATTGTCGGCGTCAAAACGGAAACAGTCTGTCACGTCATATCCAAAGGAGATGTAGCCGTTCGGGCGCTCGCCGAGGTAGGAGGAATTGCACCATACGCGGCTGTTCTTGTAGATGCTGTCAAAGTGGATGCGGATCTGCTTTCCCTGCCACGCGGCATCGGGGGTGACGCGGATGCGATACCAGCCAATGCCGCCCGCAAGATATCCGGTGCCGCTGGAGTAGTCTTTGGAGAAGGGCATATGCACGGACCAGTCGTGGGGGAGCGTTACGGACTCCCAGTCATCGTCCTCACACCACGCCTGCCACGCATCGGGCACGTCGCCCAGGTGAAAGCGGGCATGGTTCAGCGGTATCGTCAGTGTGTCATTGATTGTTTCCATAAGTATCACGACTCCTTTCGGTAAAGAACTTTTTATCCTTTTATGGCTGATTATAGCACAATCAGGGATGTATTTCTATAAGATTTGCAGCGTGGAGCAGCAGGGCAAAAATTTATTGTTTGCCGGACATGGGGATTTGCAGATAATCAATCAGGGCAGTTTCCAAAAGCCGGGAATAGTTTACCTTTTGTTCTTCTGCAATCCTTTTCAGCCATGCCGGGAGAGTGATGTTTGTCTTGATGCGTTCATTATCCTTTTTCATGCGGAATAAGTCGGGGTGGATTGTAATGGGCATTACAACATTTCCCTCTGTATCTTCTTTGGAGAGGTTCACGGATGGAGTGGGAATCTCCTCCTTGTCACACTCCATACTGTAAACATGGAGGCTTGCGGCTTCTGCTGCCATGCGTGCAGCTTCTTCCAGATTATGCCCAACACTGATACATCCAGGTAAATCAGGGAAGTAGATACTATACGAGCCGTCTGTGGATGGTTCGAAAACTGCTAGATAAGTTAAATTCTTCATAAATTACGCTCCTCGCTTTCTATGATAACCGTAAACGATAACCGTAAACAGTGGGGCTATTTCAGTCCCGCCTGCTTGTAAATGCTGTTTAGTGTTCCCGGTTTTAAGTCCCCGTTGTGATTTGGTACTGTGACTTTTCCGGGCTTTGTTGGGTGTTTGAGGCTTATGTGGGAGCCTTCCTGAGTGGTGGTGTACCATCCATCTTTGCGAAGCACCTTCAGTATTTCCCGAACTGTCATATTGTCCCCTCCTTATATTATGTATTATGCGTGTTTTTTGTGCGTATGTCAATGGATTTTGCGCATAAATTATGCGTATTTTATAGAACAAAGAGTAGAAAACGGAAACCAATGTGAGAGTGGTTCCAAACCATTCATAGTTACTGTTTATGCCCTAACTTATTTCGGCAGCATTATAAATATTGAAGGCGTAAACAGCAACCGTTTTGGCGCTGGTTTTTCGCTACTTTAATTGGCGACTGAACAGGAACTATTCATAGAACAATCTGATACAAAACCAATACATTTTCTTGTTAATTGCCTGTTTCTTCTGTATAATAGATTTGTACAGGCAATTCGATCCTGTGGGTGTGGAATACAATCATACGATACTTATCTTATCCCGTAAACAACGGTTTTGACTCTGCAAAAAATATAATTGTCAAGAGGAAATTTGATGAACAGAACGATGAAGCAAAGGAAGCTGCCAGGGGTGCCCTGTTCGGAGGAACGCACTTATGAGATCCATAACAGGCGGATCGCGAGGACTGCCGCGACCGAGGGGATGGTACTGCTGAAAAATGAAAATGATGTTCTGCCGATCCCGAAGGGGACGGCGATAGCCCTCTACGGCGCAGGGGCTGTCCATACCATAAAGGGCGGGACCGGATCGGGAGATGTCAACAGCCGCAATACCGTCAGCATATTGGAAGGGCTGACCAACGCCGGCTATCGGATCGTGACGAAGCGCTGGCTGGACGAATATGAAGCTGCCTACGAAAAAGCGCGCGCGCAGTGGCGCGATGCGATCTGGCAGAAGGAGGCGCAGATGCGGGAGGCGGACGATTCTGGTTTTCACTTTTTCTTTGCGTACAGTGAAACCCCGTTTGTCTTTCCGACAGGGGAACTTCCCGGGAAGGAGGATGCGGAGACAGTGATCTATGTGCTGAGCAGACAGGCCGGGGAGGGGAAGGACCGGGTAAATGGCGGCGGGGACTTTGTGCTTTCCGGGCAGGAAGAACAGATGATAGAAAAGATATGCGCGCTGTATCCGCATGTGGTGGTCGTGCTCAACACGGGCGGGATCGTCGATCTGTCCTTTGCGGACCGCTATGCAAACATTGAGGGGATATTGTATATGCACCAGCCGGGGATGGAGGCAGGCAATGCCCTGGCAGACCTGCTGAGCGGAGAGGTGGTCCCGAGCGGTAAGCTGACGGACAGCTGGCCGTGCACGTACACGGATTACCCCAACGCGTCCGTGTTCTCCCACAACAACGGAAACGTCGAGAGGGAAGAGTACATGGAAGGGATCTATGTGGGCTACCGCTATTTTGACACCTTTGCTGTTCCTGTGCGGTACTGCTTTGGCTATGGGCTGTCCTACACGGACTTTGCGATAGAAGTGCTGGGGATCGAACATTTTGATCTGGGCACACAGGATCCGGAGATCGGTGTGAAGGTGAAAGTCACCAATACCGGGGAGCGCTATACCGGCAGGGAGGTCGTCCAGCTGTATGTCTCCTGTCCGCAGGGCAGTCTGGACAAAGAGTACCGGCGCCTTGTGGGATTTCACAAGACAGGATCACTCGCGCCCGGAGCCAGCGAGGAGACGACGATACGGTTTGCGGTCCGCGCGATGGCGTCCTATCACGAAGGGCGTTCCGCGTGGATCCTGGAGGGCGGACGCTACGGGATATTTGTCGGAAACAGCCTCGAAAATGCGTCTTTCCGCGCGCTGATCGAGATGGACGGGGAGGCCGTACTGATGGAGACAGAGCATATCTGCCCGCTGCAGGGGCACCTGGAGGAACTGAGGGGAAACGCAGAGCAGCTCGAGGCGCGCAGAAACGAATGGTTAAAAGATGCCGAAGGCATGCCGGAGATCACGATCCATCATTTTGATATCCGGAAGCGGGAAGTATCTTATGAGCGGAATTTCCATGATATTCCCGATGAAGCGGCGGCGTTTGTCGACCGCCTTGAGACGGAGCAGTTGATCTTGCTGGTGACGGGGGATATCTCGAAGGCGCAGGGCAGCAATATAGGAGCCGCGGGAAACAGTGTTCCGGGTTCCGCCGCGCAGACGAGCGGATGCGTAGCCGGGCAGGGACTTGCGGCGATCGTGCTTGCGGACGGTCCGGCAGGGCTGCGCCTGAACAAAACCTATCAGGCAGTCGACGGAAAACCGATGTCCATGCCCTTTGAGATGGCGATAGAGGATGGGTACTTTGCAAGGGGATCGATCGACCAGAGAGGGGAGACGTATTATCAGTACTGTACGGCGATCCCGGTAGGAACGGTGCTTGCCCAGAGCTGGGACACACAGATCATCAGGGAATGCGGCAGGGCAGTCGCGCAGGAGATGGACGAGTTCGGCGTCACGCTCTGGCTTGCCCCGGGCATGAATATCCACCGAAATCCGCTGTGCGGCAGGAATTTCGAGTACTACTCCGAAGATCCGCTGCTGTCGGGCGTTATGGCGGCAGCGATGACGGACGGCGTGCAGTCCCGCGGGGGCTGCGGTACGACGATCAAGCACTTTGCGTGCAACAATCAGGAGGACAACCGGATGCACTCGGACAGCATCGTGTCGGAGCGCGCGCTGCGCGAGATCTATCTCAAAGGGTTTGAGATCGCGGTCACAAGATCCCAGCCGATGGCGATCATGACAAGCTACAATCTGATCAATGGCGTCCACGCCGCGAACAGTTATGATCTGTGTACCAGGGCAGCCAGAAATGAATGGGGATTTCGGGGGCTGATCATGACTGACTGGACGACGACGCACAATGGACCGGAATGTACGGCGAGCGGCTGCATGAGAGCCGGAAACGACATCGTGATGCCGGGCTGTGACGGCGACCATGAAAACCTGAGAAAAGAGCTCGCCGACGGCACGCTCGATATCCGGGAGCTGAAACTGGCGGCAGGGCATCTGGTCAACATCGTCTGGCAGTCGAACCAGTATGTGACGGAGTAGGGCAGGCTGGGAGCGCTGGGTATACAGGGGTACTGTTCGCTCGTCAATAAAAGTAGTAAAAAGCGTGCGTACAGTAACGATACAGGCGTCTGGCGGAAAATACAGGTAAAACCGTAGATGACATTTGGCGGATCCTGTGATAAAATGAACATGACTCAATTCAGGATTTGTAGAAAATAAAAGAATATCTGTTCGACAAAGGAGTATATTGGGTATGGAAAAGTATATACCTGTCATGAGCGGGGATTACAGGAAAAAGCATTATGCCAAAGGCGTGTTTCATTCCATCAGGGAGAAAACGGCAAAGATCTCGTTTGGGATCTACATCTTTTTCGGGATCGTGTTGCTGGGCGGTGCATATGGTGCCTGCTGGGCGAACGGAAGGATCGAACAGTATCGTCTGGAAGGACAGGATGACATGATCGGTGCCGGTTATGTGATCCTGGGCGTTTTTGCGCTGCTGGCTGTCATCGGTCTGGCGTGCATCGTCATCACGGTCATACGCCATGCGCGCGGAACAAATAAGTGGAAAGAAAAGTGTGCGAAGGTCAGCGGATATACCGTGAGCGATATGGACGAGTTTGAGCGTCAGACCATGGACATGGAGTGCCGTGCCGTGAAGCTTCTCGGCACAGCCCAGGCGCTGGCAAACGGACAGTCGGACGGCATCCTGACGAGGGATTATATCTACCTGGCGGACGCGCATCACTCGATCTTAAAGATCGCGGATCTCAAAGCCGCCTGCCTGGTCAGACAGACCCTGAAGGTGGACAGCATGCCGATAAACAAAGAGCACAATTTCCTCACGGTCATGCTCCTGAGCAGAAATAAGGTCTGTGCCATAGCGGAATGTACCGATGAGTCCGGCAGAGAGCTGATATCGTTCTTGAAGGAGAGAAATCCCAGGATCTATACGGCGGACGGGAATGTGATCTCCGACGAAGACTTTGAGAGGCTGGTTTAAAAAAGTCTACAATCAGGATCTGAGACTGACCGCTCATAGCGTGTACATAAAGTCGGCAGGCGTTTCAGAATACGTCTGCCGACTATTATATAATAAGGAAAGAAGGAGAGTCATATGGAAAGAAAATGGGTCAGCGAGGTTTATGACAAGATTCTCGCAAAGGAAAAAAAGGTCGCACAGCGCAGCCGGAACAAGATTCCCTACACGACAAAGGACGGCGTGTTTGACGACAGGGGGAAGACGGAGATCTGCTGGTGGACGAACGGTTTCTGGGGCGGCATGATGTGGCAGCTCTACCACGCGACGGGCGAGCCTGTCTATCTGGAGAACGCACTGCGCACGGAGATCAAACTGGACGAAAACCTCATGAACCGCCAGGGAATGGATCACGACAGCGGCTTTAAGTGGCTGCCGACAGCCGTCGCGCACTACCGTGTGACGGGCGACATGGCTTCGAGAAACAGGGCGCTGCTTGCGGCGGACAACCTGGCAAGCCGCTTCAATCCGGTCGGAAAGTTTATCCGTGCGTGGAACAACTGGGACGGGAACGAGGACGGTTCCTTTGCGGGGCGCGCGATCATCGACTGCATGATGAACCTGCCGCTGCTGTACTGGGCGGGCGATGAGCTGCACGATCCGAGATTTTGCCACATCGCAAAGATGCACGCGGACACGGCGATCAAAAACTTTATCCGCGAGGACGGGTCGGCAAAGCATATCATTGAATTTGACGCCGAGACAGGCGAATACCTGCACTCTGTCGGCGGACAGGGCTACGGACACGGCTCCTCGTGGACGAGGGGGCAGGCGTGGGCAGTGTACGGCTTTATGCTGAGCTATATCCACACAAAAGAGGAGCGTTATCTTGCCACCGCGAAGAAAGTGGCGGATTACTTTATCGCGAATATTCCCGATTCGAAGCTGATACCGGTCGATTTCAGACAGCCCCCGATGCCGGCGTACGAGGATTCCACCGCGGCGGCGATCGTCTCCTGCGGTCTGCTGGAGCTCGCAAAGTGTGTGCCGGAGGAGGAGAGGACAACGTACGAGGACGCGGCGCTCGAGATGCTCAAGGCACTCGCGGACAAGCGCTGTAATTGGGACGAGAACGTGGATAATCTGGTGGAAAAATGCACTGCCGCATACCACGATGCGGATCACGAGTTCTCGATCATCTACGGCGACTACTATTTTATAGAAGCGATCTGGAAGCTGATGGGCAAAGAGCTCTTTATCTGGTAGGGGGATAACAGGATGGATAATGAAAAACATGTATTTGAACCGAAACATGTTGACTATGAGCTGAGTCCGTACACCGGTCTGACAAGGGAGAGCTGGATCGAGGCGGCGGAGTATCTGCTGAGCGGGATCTTCCAGAATATCAAGAATTTTGAGGATCCTGTCGTGATGCCCAGGAAGGAGACAAAGGTTACATACCCGCACAGCGCGGACGCGGTGTGGGAGATCAAGGCAGAGTATTTCGAGGGGCTTGCGCGCTCGCTCTTTATCGCGGCGCCGCTCATCCATATCAAGCCGGAGCTCGTGATCAATGACATCCATATCAGAGATTATTATAAGAACCAGATCCTGCGGTCCTGCACGCCCGGCGACAGCGTGTATGTGGGGAGCTACGCGGAGTGCAGGGAGCTGTCAAAGGATCCCAACCCGTTCCGCGCGTTCCAGCAGACCGTCGAGACATGTGCGCTCGTCATCTGCCTGTGGATGAGCAAGGCGGAGATCTGGGACACATACACGAAGGCGGAGCGGGATGTCATCGCGGACTTTTTGTCAGAGTACGCGCACGGAAATACCGTGCCGCAGAACTGGCGTCTGTTCAACATGCTAGACTTGGCGTTCCTGAACATGGAGGGCTATGCGATCGACGCGGAGATCATGCGGGAGCACGCGCAGGCGATCCTCGCCTACTACGCCGGGGACGGCTGGTATCGTGACGGGCATTCGTTTGACTATTATTCCTGCTGGGCGTTCAACGTCTATGCGCCGCTCTGGAACGAGTGGTACGGCTATGAGCACGAGCCCTATCTGGCAAAGCGGTTTGAGGAGAATTCAAATGCGCTGATGCGGACCTATGCGGACTTCTTTGACGCGGACGGATTCACCAACATGTGGGGCAGGAGCAATATCTACCGCAACGCCGCGACCAGCGCGTTTGACGGCAACATGATGCTTCGGGACAGCAAGGCGGATCCGGGGCTTGCAAGGCGCATCTCGTCGGGCTCCCTGATGCAGTTTCTGGGGCGGGAGGACTTTCTGTACAAGGGTGTCCCGACGCTTGGATTTTACGGACAGTTCACGCCGCTCGTGCAGGGTTACTCGTGCGCGGAGTCCCCGTTCTGGCTCGGAAAGGCGTTTCTGTGCCTGCATCTGCCCGCTGACCACCCCTTCTGGACGGCGAAGGAAAACAACGGCACATGGGAAAAGCTGAGCGGGAAGGAAGTCAGGACAACGACGCTGAACGGTCCTGCGCTGTGCTTTAGCAACCACAAGGCAAACGGCGAGACGATCCTCAGGAGCGGCAAAGTCGTCAAGAGCAGGACGGACGTGCACGGCATGTGGAACTATTCCAAGCTCTGCTTTAACACGAAGTACCCGTGGGAGTCAGCGCCGTGTGAGACTGTGGAGTCCGCGCCTCTTGCTTTCGTAGAGTCACAGCAGTATGTCCTCCACGACGTGACGACAGACACCTACGACAGGGCGAACGTGACATTCTGGCACGGGGAGAGGGACGGCGTGCTCTACCGCAGACAGTTCTTCGGCTATGAGCTGGAGACGGAGTGCCACTGGATCCAGGCGGTGAACCTCGCCGACTACACGGTGCCTTACGGTGTGATGCGCGCGGATAAGATCAGGCTGTTCAGGAAACCGGTCGGGCTGACGCTCGGGGCGTACGGCTTTCCCGACAACGGCACCGAGATCATCACCAGAGAGCAGGAGTACGAGGGCGGGACGGCGCGCGCTGTCATTCTGAAAGGAAAGGATTTCACGGGGCGCGGCAGACAGCTTGCCATGACCATCTACGACGGCTGGGACAGCCTAAAGACAGTGAACAGCACGGGCACGAATCCCGATTCGGAATGCTCTGTCATCGTGTACGCCGAGACAGCCAGATGTGAGCACAACCGCTACGAGCAGGCGGTGCTCATCTCGCAGGTGATCACGAAGGAGGAGCTCTCGGACTTTGCGGACGATGAGCTGTTCCCGATTCAGAAGATCACATACACGGATCCGCAGTCGCGGGGCGGCTACGGACCGGTGACGATCAAGCACAGGGATGGGACGGTGAAAACGATCGATTTTGACGCGATCGAGGGGCAGCTGATGCTGTGACATTTTCGGGCTATAACATTTTCAGGGCGTCCTCGATCTGGGGCGCCCTTCGCTCGTACACGGCGATGACTTTGGCGATCTCATCGGTGTCGAGCGCCTTTTTGTTCTCCGCGTAGAGCGCGAGGAACAGCCACAGCATGTGCGCCTTGGCAATGCCGTACAGAAGATGTTTTGAGAAGCTGTAGTCCTCAAAAATATCGAGAAAGTCCGTGTACAGGAAATACTCGTAATACCGATTCAGGAGCGTGTCGAGATACGGCATTTTCTGATACAGGCTCTTTTTCAGCGCGGCAAGTTTCCGCTCCCCGACAGCGGGATCGGTGTGGCGCAGCACCCCGAACCTGCGGAGATATTTTCGGCACAGGCGATATAGAAACGGCGAGATCGTCCGAAGACTCGGGTGATAGAATCCGTTCAAAAACAGCGTGTTCATTCTTTGAAAACCGATCTCATAGCGCTCCTCGGAGGCGTAGTCCGCAGGGTCTGGAAGCGGGGACTGCGCAAGACATGCATTCTGTGCGTCGCGCCCGTACGCCACGATCGCCATGCTGTCAAAGCGCGTTTCGCTGTTCAGCATGGAGGCCAGCTGGCTCCGCGCGCTTAACAGATGGTCGAGAAATTCCCTGTCGTCGTTGGTTGTGTTGACCTCATAGGTCACAGTGCCCTCCGACTCGGCGAAGTCAAACGGCTTGTCCGCAAGGACAGACACGAGAAAAAGCCTTGCAGACTCAGGGCAGGCGAGGTAGAGTGTCTCCTCGCAGAAAAAGTCGAGGTTGTAGAGCTGTCTTGGAAACTGGATGCACACGGCGGGCATGTACGCGGTTCCGTGCTTTTTCTGCATCGTGCAGAGGCGGTCCAATCCCCAGAAGGGGCAGCCGCGGGGCGTGCTGCGGAACGCGACGAGCTCATCCGTCTTCTCGATCGAACATCGCAGCAGGGTTCCGAAGAGCCCCTTTTCATTCAGATATTTCAAGTACATGTCATGGTCTATGGGAACCTTCCAGCCGCGGCAGCAGTTGAAGGAGCAGTCGGCGCCGGTGCACTGGAATTCGTTTAATATGGAGATCCGTCTGATCAGCATGGGTGCGATACCTCTTGAAAAGTAATTTGTCTGGAGCGGGATACTGGTATTATTGTAAGGGAAAGGGGCGGATCGCGCAAGTACTTTTCGGGTAACTGCATGAGTTCACGGTTCCTATTGCTTTAATGTTATGATTGTATTCATTTTTCTTCTGATGATATTGATTCATTCCAAACATAAGCAGATCAGATGTCAGCAGAAGAACAGCCCCTGCAGTTATCATCCAGTCAAGTGACGGCGAAAGAGAAAATGTCACACAGATGCTCATGAAAGTAAGCATGATAAAGACAGATGATAGAGGAATAAAAGCAAGAAGAAAAACAGATCTATCATACTCAGCCATGTCCAGCCAGCTTCCATGCTTCGGTGTATAATGCCACTCAAAACGTTCTGTCAGTCTGCGTGCTTCCTCCGGGCGGGAAAGCCTTATATAATGAAGCCCAGGAATGGGTATTTAGATTGTCAGTAACAAGGATTATTTTTTCCGCATTCCGGTACAGGGTGTCGGAAGTATGACGGAGAAATTCCGCAAAATCC
This sequence comes from uncultured Lachnospiraceae bacterium, assembly GCA_910585765.1. GTDB lineage: Bacteria > Bacillota > Clostridia > Lachnospirales > Lachnospiraceae > COE1. The sequence goes on from CAJUES010000002.1 coordinate 112,130, forward strand.
AGTGCCGTGCGGCTCTGTGTCACGACAGTCTCCCTCCTGCCTGCCAGTGGTTCGGAGATCATGAAGACATCTGCAACGCCATTGCGCACATATACCGAATCCACTTTTTCAGGCTGTCCCGGTTCACAGGCAACACGGGTTTCCTTTAGTAGCTGTTTGTTCGTTTCATCTATACAGACAACGGGACGGAGAGGATCATACGGGCGCTGGTAGACCTCCGGCACGTCCTCCATTTTTGCCACGTGACAATTCTCTACGGTACGACGGCTTTTTTCTTTTGCCGTCGTGCGGCAGTCGTTACTCTACGGTACAGAAGCCAGAGCTTGCTTGTTCCTTTCCCTGTGTGTGTTCGTCAAATTCCGCTTGACTATATTTCTCAATGCCAGTCAGCGTTCCATTCCCGGAGGCATCAGGGTGGGCAAAGTCACGGACTGTATAAATGTCAACGGTTCCGTCTGCGCTCCCCAAGAGGCGCATTGAACCCTTGAATTTTCCACTGGTCAACCCCTCGCCATTGGAGGTCAGCACATCCCGGAAAAACCGAACCTTTTCACCGTTAAAATACCACTGGTCATTTTTGATGTCATAGGTAACGCCAAACGGCTCGTATTCCTTTGCCCTATCTTCAAGCTCCTTTGCGGAGGGCGGATCACCAGCTAAGGCAACGACGGGAGACGGATTTTTGATTGCCTCGATGTCACGGGCGGCAAATTCTTCCGCCGAAAACGCCTTCACACCAGTCAGCTTTCCGCTGGGGTCGAAAGAACCATCTTCGGCGCGGACAATGCTGGTAGTGTCACGGACAGCATATACATCAACCACGCCATTCTCGTTGAAAAAGTCATTTCCGGCCTGCATCCCGTTTTCCACGGTATAGTAGTCCTCAAACCACCGTACCGCTTTCCCGTTGTATGTCAGTTCGTTTTTGCTGGCATCGTATGTCAGGCCAAACTGCGCATAAGGTTTGAACAGTTCTTCATAGGAAATTTCGGCGGAAGAACCGTTGTCTTCAGCAAACGCAACGATAGTCTGCTCGGATTTCTCCGTCATCGGTGGGGAAGTCGTTTCGGGTTGAGAGGTTCCTCCTTGGGCTGCTGCTGCGCTGCTGCACCCAGCCAGGCATCCCGCAAGCAGTACCCCTCCGAGGGCTAATGCGAGTAGTTTCTTTGTGTTCATAGGAATAAGCACCATCCTTTCTTTGTGTGTACCTACAGAATACCACCCTTTTTTGTGATACATTTGGGATTCGTTTGTGATTTATGTGTAGTTGAAAAGCGGCGGGGCGATCGCCCGCCGCTTTCCTTCATTTATCAGATTGTAAAAGAAAACTTTACCCCAGCCTGTGTATTGCAGACCGTACACTCACTTTCATGCTGGTGCAGTATCTCCTGCACGATATACAGTCCTAACCCGCTCCCGCCGGTTTTACGGCTCCTGGATTGTTCCACACGATAAAACGCATCAAATAATTTTGGAATACTATCTTCCGGGATATGTGCGCCTGTGTTTTCAACAGAAAATTCTATCTGACCATATTCTATGTGGACAGAGATATAAATAGAGGCTCCCTGCGGGGAATACTTGATTGCGTTCCCTATCAGATTTGAAAACACTTTCTCCATCAGCAGTTTGTTTCCAGCTATCAGAGCGGCTGGTGGAGCATCGAGATCTATTTGTAAGTCCTTTTCCGCAATCAAATCTTCGGTTTCACTTAAATAGGATTTGATTATCTGAACACAATCCAAACAGTCTTTTTTGAAATCTGCCCCCGCAGTTTCCAGCCGAGAGATTGTCAATATCTCCTGCACCATTGTTTCAAGGGTATTCGCAATTTCCAGCGCTCTTGTCAAATATTTCTCACGGTCTTTGTAGGCCCCGATGCCGAGCAGCATCCCCTCTAACTGGCCCTTTATAATGGTGACAGGTGTTTTCAGCTCATGTGAAACCGCCGAAAAGAAATTTGTGCGGGTCTGTTCCAATTCCTTTTCGTGCTCAATATCAGCTTCAAGTTTCCTGTTTGCGTTTTGCAAATCAGACAGGGCGGTTGAAAGATTGCGGGATAGCCTGTTCAGGCTTTTCCCCAGCGTCCCCAATTCATCAGTCCGTTGTTCATCAAGCGTCCAATCCAACTGCAAGTCAGACATTTTTTCGGATATGCGGCTGATTTCCAGTACGGGCTTCGTGATCATACGAGAGTACAGCCAGGATACGACAAGAGCAGTCACAAAAACAATTAGCAGGATAACCGGGAAAATACGAATAAAGGATTGCTGCAATTCTGAAATCTGTTCTGCCTCACCATAGACAACGAGCGTATAACGGTCATTGCAATCAGAAAAAGAAAAATAGTACTGGTTTGATAAAACGGGAGAGGCTTCGCCAAAGTCGGTGACTGCCGTTTGTGCGATATTCCCCTCCCATTCATTGTCGAATTCTTTTGTGGGCAATGTAACCCAATCGCCGCCACTGTTGTATAACTCAACTGAGTTGATTTCTGTATCCGCTACAAATTGGTCGAACAAACCGCCGCTATCTGAAAAAGGCACTTGTTCCAGTTCAGAAATAAAGTCCTGCGCCCGTTTATCCAGAATTGTGTTAAGTCTGTTGGAATAAGTCTGCGGCATCAGCCATGCCAGCAGACCGAACACGAACAGCGATACAAATAACAGCATAATTGATGTAATTAAAAATACCTTGGCAAATAGACTGCTTTTAATTTTCTTTATCAATTTTATATCCCACCCCTCTGATTGTCTGGATAAAATGAATGCCCAGCTTTTTCCGCAAGTTTTTGATATGTGTGTCAACCACGCGCTCGTCCCCATAAAAGTCATACCGCCACAGCTTATCCAAAAGATTTTGCCGTGTCAAGATGCGTCCTTGATGGGTCAGCAGTTCCTTCAGCACTTCAAATTCCCTCTGGGTCAGTTCATAAGCGGTTCCGTCCACCGCGGCCGTGTAGCTGTCACAATCCAAAACAAGGTTTTGGTAAGCGATCGTTTTATTTTCATCCTCCGCCGGCCCGCCGCTTCGCCGCAGAACGGCGGCAATCTTGCGAATTAAAATCGGCATGGAAAAAGGTTTTGTAATGTAATCGTCAACCTGCAAATCCAGCCCCCGTATCTGTTCCTCTTCGCCGCTCAATGCGGTAAGCATAATGATGGGAACCTTAGACTGTTTGCGTATTAGTTCACAGACAGCAAAACCATCAATTTTAGGGAGCATCACATCAAGCAGTACCAAATCAAACTGTGCGGTTGAAAATACGGAAAGAGCCTCCACTCCGTCATTCGCTAAAACAATGTCATAGCCTACCTCCTGCAGAAAGTTCTTTAATAATTCTTGAATATCCAAATCATCCTCGACAACTAAAATTCTTTGCATAGTGCCACCTCCGAAAAAAGTATATCATAGAATTTTGTGATTAGTGTGTAGTTTTCAAATTTCCTGCTGATCATACCGCTGTGTAAGCCATTCTGCAGGCTCGTCACCCTTTTTGATATTTCCGTAGATGAATTTTTCTACCCGGACAAGCCGGGCGGGGAGAGTGAGCGCCGGAAACATATTGACCGGATGCTGAACAGCATGGGCGAAAAGGAGCTTATCATCATAGAGGGAGCCGCAGAGAATAAATTTCAAAAACTATTGACTTTGATTCAATTAGAAAATATAATGAATAAGTTGATTAAAAAGCGCATGCTTTTACGCATGCGCTTTTATGTGCGCTGACGCAATACAGGAATAAAATGGAGAAAAGACAGTTTTGCAGCATGCGCTCAGTGATGACAGTAAGGGCAGAGCCTTTACCTGGTACTCCATCCGGTCAGAAATTAGCATCGTGAACCGCCTGTTTCGAACCATGCAGTCCACAACTCTAATTTCTGTCTGGATGGAGCACTAGAGATATGGTGCACAGGCACGAAAGGAAATAATATTATATGGAAACTTTGAAGTTTAACGAATTGGATCTAAGCCCTGAGATACTGAGGGGAGTAAAGGAGATGGGCTTTGAGGAGGCATCGCCCATACAGAGCAAGGCGATCCCTGTCGCCATGACAGGCGCGGATGTGATCGGTCAGGCTCAGACGGGAACCGGAAAGACGGCAGCATTCGGCATTCCGATACTTGAGAAGGTCAAGAAAGAGATCAAGCACCCGCAGACACTGGTCCTGTGTCCGACAAGGGAGCTTGCTGTGCAGGCGGCGGAGGAGATCCGCAAGCTTGCCAAATACATGCACGGCGTGAAAGTGCTCCCGATCTACGGCGGGCAGGATATCACAAAGCAGATCCGCGCGCTCAAGGGCACGCAGATCATCATCGGCACGCCGGGGCGCGTGATGGATCATCTGCGCCGCAAGACGATCCGCTGCGACCATGTGGACACGATCGTTCTGGACGAGGCGGACGAGATGCTCAACATGGGATTCCGCGAGGACATTGAGACGGTGCTGGAGTATATCCCGAACGAGGACAGACAGACGATCCTCTTCTCGGCGACCATGCCGCAGCCGATCCTGGATATCACGAAAAATTACCAGAAACCGGATGCAAAGATGATCCGGGTGGTCAAGAAGGAGCTGACGGTGCCAAAGATCGAGCAGTATTATCTCGACGTGAAGCGCAAGGACAAGGTCGAGGTGCTCTGCCGTCTGCTCGACTACTATGAGCCGAAGCTTTCCCTTGTATTCTGCAACACGAAAAAGATGGTGGACGACCTGACAGAGGTACTCAAGGGCAGGGGCTATTTTGCGGAGGGGCTGCACGGCGACATGAGCCAGGCGCAGCGCGACCGTGTTATGAAGAGCTTCCGCAGCGGCAAGACGGATATCCTGATCGCGACGGATGTGGCGGCGCGCGGTATCGATGTCGACGATGTGGCGGCGGTGTTCAACTATGACATCCCGCAGGACGACGAGTACTATGTGCACCGCATCGGCCGTACAGGGCGTGCGGGACGCACGGGGCGCTCCTTCACCTTTGTGAAAGGCAAGGAAGTGTATAAGCTCAAGGACATCATGCGCTACTGCAAGACGAAGATCTACGCGATGCCGGTGCCGTCGCTCAACGATGTGAACCAGATCAAGATCGAGAAACTGATGGACAAGATCGGCAATGTGATCGAGGAGGAGGATCTGACTTCCATGATCAACACCATCGAGAAACAGATCAACGAGTCCGACTACACTGCGATGGACATCGCGGCGGCATTCCTAAAGCTGTACATGGGACAGCAGAACGAGGGGAATGAGACGCGTGTGGAGTACACGTTTGACAATACCGGTGCGGAGGAGGAAGGGATGGCGCGCCTCTTTATCAATATCGGAAAGGCACAGAAGGTCAAGGCAAAGGATATCCTGGGCGCCATAGCGGGCGAGGCGAACATTCCCGGAAAGCTTGTCGGGGCGATCGACCTCTACGATAAGTATACGTTTGTGGAGGTTCCGAAGGAAAATGCGGCGGACGTGCTCGCGGCGATGAAAAATGTGAAGATCAAGGGCAAGACGATCAACATCGAGCCTGCAAACGGCAAATAAAGAATCTAAAATAACCTGCGCGGTCTGCGCAGGTTATTTTAGATTCTTTATTTCATCAGCTGATCAAGTTTGTCGATCGAATCTTCGTCCAGGTAGGGCGAGATCTCATGGAACAGGGACAGGGTCAGCGTACCGCCGTTGGCTGTGTATGCGGTCAGACACGCAACGATCTCGTCGCTGTCCAGATAGTAGAAGCTCTGCAGGAAGGTGTCGCAAAAATCCTCCGCGGGGAGCTGCCGGAGCACTTCCAGCTTACAGGGACCTTCCAGAAAGGGCATGATATCCAGGACGGCGTCCGCACTCAGGGGAGCGATGGTATTGTCCCGGAGAGCCCTCAACAGATACCCGCTTGACAGTTCGCTGTCGGAGTAAATGAAGAAATAACAGAGCTCATCGGGGGTGAATGCGGTATTGTCCGCAAGCAGAATATTGAACATTTCACTGGCGTCCTCCTCGTCCATCAGGTACAGTGCATCGACGATCTGGTCCTTTTCGACGGGCACCAGTCCGTTTTTTACCTGGTACACATATTCAGCAGCCTCGTCGTGGAAGAGTTTCTTAAAATCCGATTCTTTTATGTCGGAATACCGGATCTCGAGATTTTCGACTTTTCCGCCCTGTCCTACCATCTTGAGGACGTTCCTGCCCTTTGTCATGGTGACAGTCGATGTCGTCTGTTCTCCGGTATCGTTCAGTGTCACGACGCTCTTATCCGGTGTGACGTGAATGATCTTGAAATTCCCTTCCCTGACTGTAAAGGATGAGGTGATCTCCACGTCGATGTCGCGGTCCGCGTAGGCTATGATGAAGGAATTTGATCCGAATAAGGCATAATGCTCCGCCAGAAATCGGTTGTCATTTTCTATGCAGACAGTGGCATAATTCTGATCCAGAATGTCTCTGCCCGCGAGCATCTCGTCATCGTCGTAGACCTTCCATGCATCGCCGGAGCGGTCGGGGGAGAGCTGGTCGTAAAACAAACTGGAGACGGTGGTGAGTCGGTCGGAAAACGAACTGTCTGAATCAGAGGAGACAGGGGTGGTGGTCATCTGTGACAACATTCCGGATCCGTCGGAAGCATCGTGGGGATTGGGTTCACCAGGATCCGCCACGACCCATATTGCGCCGCACGCGGACAGCGCCAGCATCACCGAGAACACACATGCGGAGAGCGCGATCCGGAAACGAGTCGCCTTTTTGTAGTGCAGGATGGCATGGAGCCGCCTTTTCAGGTCCCTCTTGTTTTCCAGCAGCGTGGTAGCAAATGCGCTTTGCCTGCAGTCGATCCCCAGCTCGGCGGCATCTAACAGAATGTTGCCGTAGAGCTGCTTTCCGGTCGCTGTCAGTTCCGGGAGGATCGCCTCGTCGCAGGAGAGCTCACAGTCGCTGTTGAGCTGTCTGCCGATGCGGTGCAGGACAGGATTGAACCAGTGCACGCAGAGCAGTAACTGATAAATCCATTTGTACAGCAGATCTCGCCGCGCTACATGGATCAGTTCATGGTGGAGCACCAGCTGGAGCTGCGTCAGACTGCAGAACCCGCGCCGGACACTGTCTGCCGGCATGCAAGGATCCACAGCCTGATCGCAGACGGTCTTGGGAAGGATGACCGCAGGTTTCCAGAGCCCGATCGTGATGGGACTGTGGACGGAAGCGCTCTCGTAAATGGCAGTGATCCTGGTGATCCTAAGTCCGGCGCAGAGCACATTTTCCAGAGTGAGGATCCGGCTGTCGGTGACGCGCGTGCAGTCCGTTTTGAGCGCTTTTTGAAAGCGGCGGTAACACGATAGTTTTGTAAGCAGAGCGAAGACAGCGCCGAAGATCCATATAAATACGGCGGCTGTCCACATGCCTGTGGCGGACAATACCGTGTCCCGGAGCGCTGCGGGCACAGTCTCCCCGGAGCTTGCGTCAGGAAGGGCTGTATGCGCATCGGCGGACGGGCGTGTTTCCGGCTGTGTCAGATCCGCCTGCCTGTCGTGGTACTGGGGCGCCGATGTGCTGCCGTGTAGTGTGCCGCCGACCGGTGTCGTGAGATCCGCCTGCGATCCGGTTTCGGGCTGGATCACACTCGCGGACTGCGTTAGAACGTCCCCGCCTGGAATCGCGCTGTCAGTCTGCGGCGCAGCGTTCTTCGTGCTGACATTGGCGTGGAGATCCGGCAGTTTCGGGAAATTGGTTTCAAGACGGAACGGAATCAGCAGCCGCGCGACGACGAGCAGCCAGATATAGTAATTCCACTTTTTGGAGAAGCACCTTCCCGTCAGGGGGCGTATGGCGGCGATCCCGATCCCGATCAAAGCCCCCGACAGCGACAGTGACAGCACGGTCAGAAAAAGATGACCTATTATAAAATCATACATAAAAATCCCTCCGTTTGAAGTGACAGATCAACAATTAAGGCTCGAAAACGAAGATTCGATATTCGAGATCCAGGTTCAAGATCAAAGATTCTGGTTAAAGTAGTCGCGCAGCTCCTCGATGTCCTTCCTGGTCAGCGCTTCGCTGTCGACCAGGGCGGCAGCCAGATTCCGGGAGCGTCCCTTAAAGAATTTCTCCACAAAATTTCTGGTCTCCGCGCGCACGTACTCCTCGCGCGCGATGCAGGGGGTGTAATAGTACACTTCGCGATTGTTCTGGGCGCGCTTTTCCTGCAGGAGCGCCCCCTTCTTCACCAGCCGCTGGATCAGTGTCAGGACGGTGGTGCGCTCCCAGTTTTTGTGCGCATCGAGTGCGCTGCGGATCTCGCCCGCATTCAGCGCGTTTCCGGCTGCCCAAAGCACTTCGAGGATCTCCAGCTCCGAGTCCGATACGGTTATTTTCTGTTCCATAAAAATCCTCCATTCTGTTGATGATATCTTTACAAGGTGTTATGAAATAGCGTCAGTTCCTAACTTTCTGGTTATGAATTGGCATTGCACCAAAAAGCACAGAGAGACTACTGCTACACCGTTTTTTAATTCCTCATATACCAAGCACATTGTATACGAGGATTAAGAAAACGGTGTACAAGTGTAGACAATGATAGTTTACAATAGTAGACAGCGAATGTCAAGAGAGAATTGAAGTGCCAGATGGTTTTACAACCTGAATCTTGAATTCCTTGTCATAGACCTTTTTCTGCGTCATTTTGGAACCTCCATATAAATCTGTAAAGTGGAAGTGTCAAGTAATAGGATATAACATCAAAATTTGATAGACTGGGTATGTTTGTCGGAACAGATAAAGGAAAATAATAATGAGTGCATGAAAGAATTGTGCAAAGAGCAATATAATCTTTATGAGAAGCAGAATGACTTAAAAGGGCAAAAAGAGAAAATAGAAAAATTATTGGAACGATAAGAAATGTGGGTGCAAATAGAGAATGGAAGTGGTATTATAAGATTGAAAGAAGTAAACTGTGGAAGGAAAATATGGATTATAGGGAAATGCCGGAACGATTAGACAGAAAAGTTATATATGAAAGTGATTATGTGTGCTTGTAAGCTGATAAGGTAAAACTATCAAATGGATATATTGAAAAGTATCATGAGATTCATTATCTGCATGAAGCAATAAGCATTGTTGTATTCAACGAAAATGATGAAGTTTTGCTGATTCCTTTTTGCGTTTGCGTTTTACAAATAATGATAAATATTCAATTGTTATATTTTGATTTTATGAGGAAGTGTTGATGAAAGAAATAATTGCGTATGAGATGTCATTTGATAAAATGTTTGAGTATTCGAATGATGTAAGTTGTATTCCTTTTCAAGAACAATATTGGGATGAATATATGAAAATATATAATGATTGTTTTTATGAAATGAGGAAAACATTAGAAGTTGAACCAATAAACTTTTATTCGGATTATTCTCAAATCAAAGATAAGATAAATGATATTTTTCTATATTTGCAAAACGGAGTAATCATAGGTGCTGTTTCTTGCTATGGAAATGAGTTGGATGATTTAATTGTGGTGAAATCGTTTCAAGGGCAAGGGATAGGGCAAAAATTGTTATTGTGGGGAATGAAGCATATAAAAGAACAGGGATATGAAGAAATCATTTTACATGTAGCTGAATGGAATCAAAAGGCTATGAAGTTGTATTTGAAAAATGGTTTTCGTATCAAAAAAAGGGAAAAAGTTCGTTAGATTCAAGTTCAGCGGGGCAAAACAGAATGTTTATTATCTTGATTTTCCTTTCTTGATATTAAGGACATGGGGCTGCTACCATGTAAATAAAATCATTAAGGAAAAGGACAGTTATGGTGCCAAAACGGTGCCAGGAAATCATGCACATAAAAATATGCGTATTGGTTGATGGTATCTTTAAGTCATCACATTTAAGAAAGATACAAACACCACGGAAAGAGTTATTTCATGTGTGGTTTACCATACTTTCCAGTGACTGACCATACCATTATGATGAATTTTAATAAAGATGATAAGTATGCATGGAAAGGTTATGATTTTAATGTGCTTGACGAACTTGATGGGAAAGATTACATAAGGCAAGGTTCACATCGATAAAAATCCATGTATATCACTAAGGAAGGGGAAGAAAAAGCAAAAGAGCTTTTGGAGAAATATAATCTCATACTTCGCATACTGAAATATGATAAAAAAATAAAATCAATACTTTCA